>NZ_JBFJPY010000036.1:0-30628 GCF_041616895.1 Arsukibacterium sp. | reverse complement strand
CAGCAGATGACAGCCTCAGTGAATTATTGTCCAAGGCCAGCTTTGCGCCGGAAACGCTGTATAACGCCGAGTTTGGTGTTAAAGGCACCGCGCTTGATCAAAGCCTGGTAACCCGGGTCGCCGCTTTTTACATGTGGCGTGAGGATATGCAGGTAAAAGGTTGGTTAAACCCAGACAGCGGCCCGCAATTTGCCGGTTTTATTGATAATGCCGGCAGTGGTCGTAATTACGGTATTGAAATAGAAAACCGGCTGCAGCTGCATCCGCAACTGACCGTGATGATTGATGCCAGCTGGCTGAAAACCAAGCTGGGTAACTATGTGACGATTGAGGGTGATGATTTCAGTGGGCGGGAGCAGGCGCAGGCGCCACGCTTTAGTTACAATATCGCCGCAGACTGGTACCTGAGCGAAGCGTTAACCCTGAACGTTGGCGTGCAAGGCAAAGACAGTTTTTACTACTCCGATAGCCACAACCAACGGTCTGAGCGTTATGAGTTACTTAACCTGCGGTTAAGTTATCAACTGCAGCACTGGCAGTTGGCGCTGTGGAGTCGCAATGCGCTGGATCAGGATGTCGGCGTACGCGGTTTTTACTTTGGCAATGACCCACGCGATGGGTACGAGCCGCATCTGTACGAGCAATTTGCCGAACCACGCCGGGTAGGGGTAAGCGCCAGCTATCAATTCTGATGCAACGCCAGCAATTAAGGAGTCATGATGAAAGTATCAGTAGAAATTAGTAAATATCCATTGGCTGAAGATTATATCGGGCCGATTAAAGGCTTTATCGAACAGCTGAATCAGTTCCCTGAGATCCGGGTGATCACGAATACCATGAGTACCCAGTTATTTGGCGACTATGATCACGTTATGCAGGCGCTGCAACGCTGTATAAAAGCCTCTTTTGAGCAATACGGCAAAATGGTTTTTGTCTGTAAATTTATCCCGGGTGATTTACAGCCATGATGCACTGGCTTAGTAATGTGCTGGATGACTGGCAGTTAATGCAAACTCTGGAATTGCTGGCCACCTTGTTGGCGCTCGCCTACGTGGTACTGGCGTTGCGTCAGAGTTTGTGGTGCTGGCCAGCGGCATTACTAAGCACGATGTTGTTTACCCATATTATGTGGGATTCTGCTTTATTATCAGATGCCTTGCTGCAGTTGTACTATGCCGCAATGGCGCTGTATGGCTGGTGGCGCTGGCAACAAATGAAACAGCAGCACCAGGGCCTTAATACGGTATCAGAATGGCCCTGGCGCCGGCACGTCCAGTTAATTGCCATTACTGCGCTTGCCGGCGTGCTGCTGGGTTACGTGATGGCGAATTTTACCCATGCGGATTTTGCTTACCTTGATGCCCAAACCACGGTGTTTAGCGTGATGGCGACCTGGCTGGTCGCGCGCAAGCTGGTGTCGAACTGGTTGTACTGGGTGGTGATAGATGCGGTATCAATTTATGTGTATGCGCAAAAACATCTGTATTTTCTAACCTTGTTGTTTATGCTGTATACCATTATTGCGTTAGCGGGATATTTTATATGGCGGGCAAATTATCAGCAGCAACCGCAACTGGCGGTGTCGGGCAGGTAAGCGCACTATGCCGTCATCTGGAATTTTTTGCAGCGCATCCGGCACGTGTCGTAACGCCGCTTTCAAATGGCGAGCTGAATCTTAATTATCGGGTGGAAACCTGCCGTGGAATATATGCGGTTAGACGTTATCCTGCCAGCACCAGTGGTGTGTGTCGCCAGCAAGAACTGCGTTGCCAGCATGCCGCTGCGGTGGCCGGTATTGCCCCGGCGCCACTTTGCCTGAATAACCATTTACAGGTGTTGATCAGCGAGTTTATTCAAGGCGGTGCG
Organism: Arsukibacterium sp.; assembly: GCF_041616895.1. GTDB lineage: Bacteria > Pseudomonadota > Gammaproteobacteria > Enterobacterales > Alteromonadaceae > Alishewanella. The sequence goes on along the minus strand of NZ_JBFJPY010000036.1, from coordinate 28,762 downwards.
TGCTTTGAAGTGACAGCGCAGACCATCCCGATACTGGCATCCACGCTGGCAAAACTGCATAAACTGCCGACCCGGACTGCAGTGTTGCAGCCGCTAAATTACCTGCAGCAGTTAGCAGAGCATTTAACCAAACATCGTCGGCAGGCTTTGCTAAATGCTGATGGACAACTGTTTGCCAGGTTGCTTTCTACAGCAGCGCATTTTCAGACATTGCCAACCGATGAGGTGTTGTGTCATCTGGATTTGCATGGCGGCAATATGCTTTGGGCAGAACAGAAACTATGGTTGCTGGACTTCGAGTACGCTCAGTCGGCGGACAGTTGCCTGGATTTAGCGGCAATATCACTGAATTTTCAGTTATCTGGGGCTGCTGAGCAACAGCTGCTTGCGGCTTATCAGCAACAGCGCGCTATTGAGGGGGAGGCAGATGCAGCATTGTCAGCCAAGCTGATGCTGGCCAAAATCATTTTTAGCGGATTCTGCTGGTTATGGTATCTGAGCCTGCAACAAAAACTGCCGTCATGTCAGCAGCAGGCTCAATACTGGCAGCAGCAGCTGACGGAGCAGCTGGCGCTACAACCCTCCTAAACGCTCCGCTAGTACTTTATAGCGCTTAACATCATCTTCGTTGAATAATGGCTTGCCACTATCATCTTGCTCTGTGGCCACCAGCAGATTTTCTCTGGCCAATCGTTCAACCCGAATATCCGGGATCCCAAGGAACTCAGCAACCTGTTGTACTGACATGAGTGACATAGCATTATCCTGTTTAAAGTTAAGATACTAGTAATACCTTATTCATCGGCTTTTTTGAATTAAAAAAACATAAATTTTAAAAAAAACTCTACTGCAGTTTCGCTAGCTGCTACACCGACTTTAATAGACATTCCGGCTACTTATCGGTATAAATATTGGTTTAATTCAAATACGTTTTGAATCGCCGCAGGCTGTTACCCCAATACTGATGCTGTGTTATTGCTGTGTTATTCAGAATAATATCAGACAGCACCTTTTGCCTGCAGGGCGTAAATTGTAGTTTAGTTTAAAATTTGGCCAATTTGTAAAGGAAGCAACGACGCTATGACATTGTTATGGATACTATTACTTCCCCTGCTGGGTACTCTGGTGCCGGTACTGACGGCCAGCTGGCGACGAAGTGCCTGTGCCACGGCCACGGCGATTCCTCCGGCGATCGCATTAATGCTGTTGTTTTACCACAGCAGTGCCATATTTGCCGGCGAAAGCTTTCGCTATACCCTGGGATGGATACCGTTGCTGGGGCTGGATGTCAGCCTCCGGTTGGATGGACTGGCATTTCTGTTTAGCCTGTTAATTCTGGGGATTGGCTTACTGATTATTTTGTATGCCCGCTATTATTTGTCTGAACAAGACTCTATGCCACGCTTTTATGCTTATCTGATGCTGTTTATGACCGCAATGATGGGCATTGTTTTATCTAATAATGTGCTGCAGTTGTGGCTTTTCTGGGAACTGACTAGTATCAGTTCTTTCCTGTTGATCAGTTATTGGTGGCATAAGTCTGAAGCACGGCGCGGCGCCCGAATGGCACTGACGGTAACCGGCGCCGGGGGCTTATGTTTACTGGCAGCCTTGTTGTTGCTTGGCCAGATTACCGGCAGCTACGATTTAGACGTCATTCTGGCAAGTGGTGCGGTAATTCAGCAACATGCTTGGTATCCGCTGGTCTTAGTGTTGTTCTTGCTGGGCTGTTTCACTAAATCAGCGCAGTTTCCGTTTCATTTCTGGTTACCCAATGCGATGGCCGCGCCAACTCCGGTGAGCGCTTACTTACATTCCGCGACGATGGTAAAAGCGGGTATTTTTTTGCTGGCGCGGTTTTATCCGGCGATGGCAGGCACCGAGCTGTGGTTTTTACTGGTCAGTATGACCGGTCTAACGACCTTGCTGGTAGGTGCTTATCTGGCGTTGTTTAAACATGACTTAAAAGGCTTGCTGGCCTATTCCACCATTAGCCATCTGGGCTTAATTACCTTGCTGTTTGGTATGGGGACCGATTTAGCCGCCGTTGCCGGGGTATTTCACATTATTAACCATGCCACGTTTAAAGCGTCGCTGTTTATGGCAGCCGGTATTATCGATCACGAGTCAGGCTCCCGTGATATGCGAAAACTAAACGGTTTGTGGCACTTTATGCCGATTACTGCCACCCTGGCGATGGTTGCGGCGGCGGCGATGGCGGGGGTGCCGTTACTGAACGGCTTTTTATCCAAAGAAATGTTTTTTGTCGAGACCCTGCAACAGCACTTACTGGGCTCGTTGTCATGGATTATCCCGGTGCTCGCAACGGTAGCAGGGGTGTTCTCTGTGGCCTATTCAACCCGTTTTATTCATGATGTATTTTTTAACGGTAAGCCAAAAGGATTAACGAAAACCCCGCATGAACCACCGCGTTATATGCGGATGCCGGTTGAAGTGTTGGTGGTGCTTTGTATTCTGGTCGGAATCGCGCCAGGCTACATTGTTGGTGATTTACTGCATGCCGCATCTTCTGCCGTGCTCGGCGGGACGGTGCCTGAATACAGCCTGGCTATCTGGCATGGTTTTAATGTTGCCTTGCTGATGAGCGTGGTGGCGCTGGCAGGCGGCGCACTAATTTATATGAACCGTAAGCATTTATTTGATTTTCAGAACACTCTGCCAGGGGTTGATGCTATCAATACCTTTGAGCTGGCGATGAAATCACTGACAAAACGTTGCCAGCAACTGTACGGCTGGCTGGACAATGGTTCATTACAACGTTATCTGGTGTTTTTGTTAAGCGCTGTTGTGGTGCTGGCAGGACTGCCGCTACTGCAGCTGGACACGCTGTTTGGCGGGCGACCAGAACTGCCAGTTGATGCCGTCAACGCGACCGGGGCGGCAATGTTGTTGATTACCGCTTTTGCAACCGTGGTATTTCACCGGCAGCGGGTAGTGGCATTACTGATGATTTCTGTGGTGGGGTTAATGGTGTCTATTGCCTTTACCCGTTTTTCAGCCCCGGATCTGGCGCTGACTCAGCTATCAGTAGAGGTAGTGACCATTATCCTGCTAATGCTGGCACTGTTTTTCTTACCTCATAAAACACCGAAACAATCGAGCCCGACCCGGGTAATTCGTGATATCAGCCTGGCCAGCATGGTGGGTGTGGTGATTGGCAGTATCAGTTACGCCATTATGACCCGACCTTTTAATTCGATTTCCGATTATTTCCTGGCTAATGCGAAAACCGGCGGGGGCGGCACTAACGTGGTGAACGTGATTCTGGTTGATTTCAGAGGTTTCGATACTTTTGGTGAAATAGCGGTGTTAGGTATCGCGTCGCTGGGTATTTTTAAGCTGCTGACCCGGATCCCGGTGTTTAAACCCAGCAGCGATGGCGAGGGCAGGCCCTGGGCATTGGAGCGTCATCCGGTATTACTGGCCACGGTATCCCAGAGTTTATTACCGCTGGCATTAATGGTGTCGGTGTTTATTTTCTTCCGGGGCCATAACCTGCCCGGTGGCGGTTTTATTGCGGGCCTGGTCACTGCCGTGGCGTTAATCCTGCAATACATTGCCCATGGGGTTGAATGGGTGAAAAGCCGGATGAATATCGAGTATCAGCGGGTGGTTGCGGTCGGTCTGATGATTGCGCTGGTGACTGGCGTGGCCAGCTGGCTGTTTAATAAGCCATTTTTAACTTCGTGGTTCGATTATTTTGATATCCCGTTACTGGGTAAAATAGAGCTGGCCAGTGCCATCGCTTTTGATGCCGGGGTATATGTTACGGTAGTGGGGTCAACCCTGCTGATCCTGGCCAGTCTGGGTAAGATGACCACCAGTCATCGTCCTGTGCATACGGAGAGCATTTAATGGAAAGCTTACTTGCAGGTTGTATTGGCTTCCTGACCGCCTGTGGCGTGTTTTTATTGTTACGTGGCCGCACGTTTCCGGTAGTGGTGGGGCTGACGATGCTGGCTTACGCTGTTAACTTATTTTTATTTTCTTCTGGGAGACTGACGCTACAGGGGGCAGCGGTGCTTGGTACTACCGACAATTATGCTGATCCATTGCCACAGGCGTTGGTGCTGACTGCGATAGTAATCGGCTTTGCGATGACCGCTTATCTGGTGATCCTGGCAATACGGGCCCGGGCTGATTTGGGTAATGACCATGTCGATGGCAAATTGCCGGAAAATGAAAGTAGCCGCAAGGAGAGCCGTTAATGTCGCATTTGATCATCGCGCCCATTTTATTGCCAATATTTACTGCGCTGCTGATAATGCTGCCTCCTATTCATTATTCGCCAATGCGTCGGCGCTGGGTCAGCATGATCTCTACGGTTATCCTGCTGATCCTGACCGTTTGTCTGTTAGTGCAAACGCAGCAGAACGGCGTCGCTTTTTATGCTTTAGGTGCCTGGCAGCCCCCGTTTGGTATTATTCTGGTCGCTGATATTTTCAGTGTCAGTATGGTGTGCTTAACTTCGTTTTTGGCCTTGGGTGCCATTTGTTATGGCAGCGCCGGTGAAGATGAACGCGGCTCGTTTTTCCATCCTCTGTTTCAGTTTCAGCTGATGGGGATCAATGGCGCCTTTTTAACCGGCGATTTATTTAACCTGTTCGTATTTTTTGAAGTGCTGTTGATCGCCTCTTACGGTTTGCTGGTGCATGCCGGCGGTAAAAATAAAACTAAAGCTGCAGTACACTATGTGGTACTAAACCTGGCGGGATCGGCCGTATTCTTGTTTTCGCTGGGTATTTTGTACGGAACCCTTGGTACCTTAAATATTGCCGATATGGCGGTGCAGGTAGCGAAGTTGCCGCCAGAGAACCTGATGCTGGTGAAGTCAGGCGGTTTGTTGCTGTTAATTGTCTTTGCCCTAAAAGCGGCAATTTTGCCTTTACAGTTCTGGTTACCCGCAACCTATTCTGCAGCATCGCCGCCCGTTGCCGCGCTGTTTGCAGTGATGACAAAAATCGGCACTTACTCCTTGCTGCGGGTTTACACCACTATTTTTGGAGAGCAGGCCGGTCCCTTAGCGGGTATGGCTTCTGACTGGTTATGGCCGCTTGGCTTAGCCACCATTATGCTTGGTGCTATTGGGGTATTAGCCAGCCAGGATTTCAGAAAGCTGGTGGCCAATTTGGTCATTATCTCGGTTGGTACCCTGGTAACGCTGGTTTCCCTGCAAAGTACCGCAGCTACCTCAGCGATATTATATTATACGGTTCACTCAACGCTGGTGTGTGGTGCTCTGTTTTTACTGGCCGATGTTATTGGCGCCCAGCGCGGCAAAGCGGGTGACAGATTGGTACCGGGGCGGCGCATGGCGCAGCCTGCATTGCTCGGTACGATGTTTATCGTTGCCGCTATTGCTGCGGCCGGCTTACCACCGCTGTCAGGTTTTGTTGGTAAACTGATGATACTGCAAGCTGCCAGCTCACCAATGCAACAGATCTTGCTGTGGTCAGTTATTTTACTCAGCAGTTTAATGGTGTTAATCGGGCTTTCCCGCGCGGGCAGTGTATTGTTCTGGCGGGTCAGCGGCAATGAAGCCGGGCCGGAAAGAGTATTACCGTTGCAGGCGTTTGCATTGGTCTGGCTATTACTCGCTGCACCGCTGATGGCGGTATTTGCCGGTCCGCTTACTGAGCTTACTTTTGCTGCGGCCGACCAGATACGAGATATTCAAAGCAGTATCGCTATTATACTGGGTGATACCACAACGTTTGGAGGTACCCCATGAGAGTAACCCCCCGCTTTAGCTGGTTACCTACACCGTATCGCAGTTTATTGCTGTTGCTGGTGTGGTTACTGTTAAACCAGAGTGTTGAATTAATTCATTGGTTTTTTGGTACTATTCTGGCATTGATTATTCCCTGGATTAGCAGCAAATTCCGTGATCCGCAACCATTAATTGAGCGGCCACTGCTGGCATTACGTTATATTCTGCGGGTATTTGGTGACATCGTTACGGCCAATGCCCAGGTTGCTATCCTGATCCTGGGGCCGCAGCGCAGGCTAAATCCGGCATTTGTAAGAATGCCACTGGATCTGCAGCACGATTTACCGATAACTATTCTGGCCAGTACCGTCTCTATGACCCCGGGTACCGTGAGTGCCGATGTGTATCCTTGTCATGATACTCAGCCTGGTGATGCTGAAATTACCCAGCGCTGGCTACTTATCCATGTCCTCAATTTAGAGGATGAAGCAGAATTAATTGCAACCATAAAAAGTCGCTACGAAGCACCGCTCAAGGAGATATTTCAATGTTAGAGAACGTGATATTTCTGGTGTTTGGCATGATTAGCCTGGCGTTATTGCTTAATCTATGGCGTTTACTGGTCGGCCCAAGTATTCCTGACCGTATTCTGGCGCTGGATACCATGTTTATTAACAGTATCGCGCTGATTATTTTATACGGTCTGTTAATGGGCTCGCCGCTGTATTTTGAAGCGGCACTACTTATCGCGATGTTAGGCTTTGTCAGTACGGTAGCAGTATGCAAATTCCTGCTGCGCGGCGATATTATCGAATAGGAATGACATGATGCAAAACTGGATGGAATGGGCTGTTGCTTTTTTCTTATTGCTTGGTGGATGTTTTGTCTTAATTGGCTCCATAGGCTTAAGCCGGATGCCTGACTTCTTTATGCGCTTGCATGGCCCGACAAAAGCAACAACCCTTGGTATGGGAGGCATTTTACTGGGCTCGATTTTTTATTTCAGCTTGTCACATAGTGTTAGTGTACATGAGTTGCTGATCACGATTTTCCTTTTGATCACCGCACCGATAAGTGCCCATATGTTGATTAAAACAGCGTTACATCATCAGTTAAAAGCGATTGACCGCACCCGTGGTGAACGAGAATTAAAACAGAGCCAGCAAGAGGGAAGTGGTAAGCCGAAAAAGGCGCTGACCGGAACAAATAAGCCTTAGGGGCGTTGCTACTCGCCAAAGCCTTGTTCTATTAGCGAAACAACAGCGCTTAACGCCGCAGCCGCATCGGAGCCTTCAGCAGTTACCTGCAAGGTTTTACCTTTGCTGCTGGCCAGCATCAGCAGCGCCAGAACACTGCAGGCATCGGCCGTTTTATCTTGATAAACTAATTCAATATGGGCCTGAAACTGCTGGCACAGCTGTGCCAGTTTGGTTGCCGCCCGGGCGTGCAAACCCAGTTGATTAACAATAGTGACGTTACAACTAAGCTTAGTGGCCATGATGACGAACCAGCTCCCGGTGCCGGATTTGTACGTCTTCACGCTGGCTGCGGTAGCTGTCTGCCAGATTCTCTGCAATGTAAACTGAGCGGTGCTGACCGCCGGTACAACCAATTGCAATAGTAAGATAACTGCGGTTATTTCGTTCCAAATGCGGCAGCCAACTGCTGATAAAGCTATTGATTTGCCAAGTATATTTGGCAACCACAGCCTGAGATGCCAGATAATCTTTTACTGGCTGGTCAAGGCCGGTTAATGGCTTTAACTCAGGTTCCCAATGAGGGTTGGGTAAAAAACGGGCATCAAAAACAAAATCAGCATCTTTAGGAATACCGTATTTAAAACCAAAGGATTCAAACAACATGACCAGACGGCCGGTTTTTTGTCCCAGGATCCGCTCGCGTAGCTGTTCTGCTAACTGATGAACATTGAGCTCGGTGGTATCGATATATAGGTCTGCGCGGCTGGAAATGGGGTCTAGCAGTTGCTGTTCACGAGAAATGGCTTCGTCCAGTGACATGGCCTGATGCGACAGCGGATGCAAGCGGCGCGTTTCGCTGAAGCGTTTTATTAAGCTGGCGTGATCGGCATCAAGATACAAGATTGTCAGGTCAAGCTTGCGAGGCAGGTAAGATAAAATATCTGCCAGTTCATCGGGATCTTGCGGCAAATTCCGAACATCAATGCTAACCGCTACCCGCTCATACTGACCCATAACCGTAGTAGCAAGGGTAGGCAACAGGTTTACCGGGATATTATCGACACAATAATAGCCAAGGTCTTCTAGCACCCTTAACGCCACTGATTTGCCTGAACCTGAGCGACCGCTGACAACCAATAATTTCATGATGTTCCCATCACCTCACTGGCGTCGATGATCAATTGATACAACTGTTCATCAGACTCTGCATGGCGAATTTTACGTGTCAGGTCTTTCTGACTTAACAAGCGGGCAATGCCGGCAAGCGTTGTTAAATGGGCCTGACATTGTTCTTCAGGAATTAAAATAGCGCAGAAAATATCAACCGCCTGATTATCAATGGCATCAAAGGCAACGGTATCTTTGGTTACCACAAATACCAGAATAGGCTGGGTCACGGTTTTAAGCTTGCCGTGCGGAATAGCAATACCTCCGCCGATCCCGGTAGAGCCGAGCTTTTCACGGGTCATTAATGCTTCGAGGATAGTGTACTCGCTTATTTCAGGTAAGCGCTGATGCGCTAATTCCGCTATATATTCGAGAACCCGTTTTTTGCTGTTAAAAAGAACTGCACTCTTGGTGCAGTTCTCGGCTAGCATAGTGCTTAAGTTGATCATAATAAATTTAGTGTCGGGCTATTTTTTCTTTATGTTTAATAACTTGCCTATCGAGCTTATCAATTAACTGGTCGATGGCCGCGTACATATTTTCATCTTCTGAAGCGGCAAAAACTTCACCGCCGGTCAAATGCAGTTTAGCTTCAGCAATTTGTCTCAATTTTTCCACGTTTAGGATGACATGTACATTGTTAATGTGATCAAAGTGACGTTCAAGCTTGGCGAATTTAGTGTCTACGTACTCTTTTAATGCAGTGGTAATTTCTACATGATGACCCGTTAAGTTGATTTGCATAGACGTTTTCCTTCTGTTTTGCTGACCTAAACCAAGGTCTTGCGTTGATTCGATGGCGGAATAAACAGGGCCTCACGATACTTGGCAATGGTACGCCGCGCGACGTTAATGCCTTGCTCTGACAATATATCTGCCATCTTGCTGTCACTTAGTGGCTTGGCTGGGTTTTCAGCCGCCACCAGCTTTTTAATAAAAGCCCGAATGGCTGTAGAGGAGCACTCACCGCCACTTTCTGTACTAACATGACTGGAAAAAAAGAATTTAAGTTCAAATATTCCCCTGGGGGTATGCATAAATTTCTGGGTGGTAACCCTGGAAATCGTCGATTCGTGCATACCAACCATCTCGGCCACGTCGTTTAATACCATGGGTTTCATCGCTTCTTCGCCGTGCTCAAAAAAAGCCTGTTGCTGCTGCACAATACAGTTTGCAACCTTTAGTAAGGTGTCGTTGCGACTTTCAAGGCTTTTCAGAAACCACTTTGCCTCCTGCAGGTGAGACCTGATGAACTGGGTGTCAGCAGTATTTTTGGCGGTTCGGGACATCGCCGCATATTGCTGGTTTATTCTGACTTTTGGCATCGCATCCGGGTTTAATTCCACTTGCCAGCGGCCTTTTACTTTCATTACCGAGACGTCAGGTATCACGTATTGTTGTTCCTGACGGATCACATCGGCGCCGGGTCTGGGGTTTAAACTGAGGATGAGCCGCATCACTTCTTTTAGCTCATCTTCTTTCAGTTTAGTCACCCGCATCAAAGAACGAAAGTCCCTGTTCGCTAAATAATCAGTATGTTCTTTAATGACGTGTTTTGCCTGCTGCAAAAATGGCGTGTTCGGGTCAAACTGACGTAGCTGCACCAGCAGACATTCAGCAATAGTCCGGGCACCGACCCCGACCGGGTCAAACAATTGGATCCGTTTAATTACCGCTTCAACTTCATCTTCTTCGACATCAGGCAAACCGAGTGACTCCAGAATGTCAGCCACATCTATGGTGAGTAAACCTGTTTCATCGATACCTTCAATAATAATCTCGGCAATGGCCAAATCGGTTTCAGAGAAGGGGGTTAACTGCATTTGCCAGCGCAGGTAATCTTGCAGGGTTTCGCTGGTTTCACCCTGGAAAACCATATCTTCATCAGGCGGCGAACCTGCACTGACTGGCGCAGCGCTGATTAAATCATCCCAGTTGTTATCCAGCGGCAGATCATCTTGCAGACCTTGTTCAGCCATGGATTCACTACTGTCTCGTTCAGCAATTTCACTCAGGTTTTCCTGTGCGGTGTCGTTACTTTCCTCTGATGCAGAGCGGGTATCGTTTTCATTGACATCGCTGCTGTCCAGATCAGCAGAAAAGCTTTCAAACTCATCTTCACTTTCCAGTAACGGATTGGCGTCAAGCGCTTCCTGTATTTCCTGCTGAAGCTCAATGGTCGACAACTGCAGCAAGCGGATAGCTTGTTGCAGTTGTGGTGTCATTGTAAGTTGCTGACCTAGCCGAAGTTGCAAAGAGGGTTTCATGTACGTCTATTTCTCTCCTGAAGCAGGCGTTTGTCGTTTTTCTTAACTATAGCCTGAATTGCTCGCCCAGGTATACATCACGAACCTGCTGATTCACTAATACTTCCTGTGGCGGACCAGCGGCAATCAGTTCACCATGGCTGACGATATAAGCTATTTCGCAAACATCAAGGGTTTCCCTGACATTGTGGTCTGTGATTAATACGCCAATACCACGTTGTCCTAAATGTTGAATTATTTTTTTGATATCCAGCACTGAAATCGGGTCAACGCCGGCAAAAGGTTCATCCAGCAAAATAAAGGCCGGATTTGCAGCGAGCGCCCTGGCGATTTCGACCCGGCGTCGTTCGCCCCCGGATAAGCTCATCCCCAGACTGTTTTTTATATGACCGATATGGAACTCTTCCAATAGGTCATCTGCCAGCTCTTCACGTTTCGCGTTGCTAAGATCTTTGCGGGTTTGTAGTATCGCCAGCAAGTTGTCGTATACGGTCAATTTTCTGAAAATAGAGCTTTCCTGCGGCAAATAACCAATGCCCGCTCTGGCCCGGGCATGAATAGGATCGAAGGTAATATCCTGATTATTTAACGTGATTGTGCCTTTGTCTGAGGGTACTAAGCCAACAATCATATAAAATGTAGTGGTTTTGCCTGCCCCGTTTGGTCCAAGCAAGCCAACAATCTGCCCCGCGCTGACTTCAAGGCTGACATCTTTGACCACTTGCCTGCCTTTATAACTTTTAGCCAGATGCGCTGCCACTAACTTCATGGGTTTTCCTTGTTCTGCGGCGTGAAAATCGTTGTTACCCGCTTTTTCTGTTGACCACTTTCTGCGCTGATTTGTTGCGTTTCAATATTATATCGAATGACGGCGGCCTGGACCTGACTGCCACTTTGGCTCAGTTGGGCGTCACCGCTTAAGGTCAGCGTGCGGCTGGCCCTATCATAGGTTATCCCTTGAGCCGAGGCGGTTACCGGAAGGTTACCTTCAACCAGCTGGCTATAGCGAACCGGTGAGCCTGTCGCCAGAAATATCTCATTGCCCTTACCCGCACTGGCATTAATTTCTAACCGATCTGCTTTGATATTTAAGCTACCCTGACGCACTTCGACATTTTGGGTATAAACGGACACATAGTCTTTAATTGACGTCTCATTGTTGTCAGAGGTCACAGAGATCGGCTGGTTGTAATCTGATTCAACGGCAACACTGGGTGCAGATAGCAGCGCAGTCAGCAACAATAGGTTAATTTTGTTCATTGGCGTATACCGTCTCCAAATGCTTTACAATCCGCATATTCTGCTCAGCTAAATCTGCCTGCAAGCCTATACCATTAATATAAAAACCTTTACCAATAATTTTCACCGGTGCTGAGGTTTGCAGCACTTTACTTGGTAGTAGCAGCTCGAGGTTATCAGTATCAATGCGGTCGACCAACTCGCTGCCGCTAACATTAACGATACGCACCTGCTGCTCCAGAATGATTTTATCATCGGGTAACCAGATACCAAACTGGCTGGTTACTTCCCAAGCGGGCTGATGCTCAGCATCGAACAAGGTATATTGTGGGTTTTCGAACTGAGTAAAACCCAAACGTTCAAAAAACTCCAAGCGTTCAGCTTTAATATGGTCGGCCACATAGCCTTGCCCGTCATAAAGAGTTCGGGTTACCTGTTCGGCAATATAATCTGGCAACAGTTCACGATCGGCATCGTTCAGGTTAAGTTGCTCAGTCTGATTAAACCTGATGTAGGTGGCCGTTAATACCAAAGCAAATACTAATAGGAACAGCGTTTTTTTCATGAGCTGCTGCCATCAAACTGTTGAAACTTATGCTGGCTGATCAGCAGTAAATCAGCGAGCTCACGCACCGCGCCAAAGCCTCCTGGCAAGGATGTCAGGTAATTGGCGTGCAGACGCAGATAGGGGTGAGCATCTTTTACCGCCACCGATAAGCCACAATGTTGCATGACCTGCCAGTCTGATAAATCATCCCCAATATAGCCAATCTGCTCTGTGCTGAGCGCCAGCTGCTGTTGTAAACTGGTGAAAGCCGCCAGTTTATTTTCCTGGCCCTGATAAATATAAGGTACTGTCAGCGAGCGCATCCGTTGTTCAACAATAGCGGAAGTACGGCCAGTAATGATGGCTACCTCAATGCCGGCATGACGCAATGCTTTAATTCCAAAACCATCGCGGGTATGAAACGCTTTTAGTTCTTCGCCATTATTGCCCAGATAAATCCGGCCATCAGAAAATACGCCATCCACATCACAAATTAATAATTTAATTGCGGCCGCGCGGCGCACAATGTCATCACTGACGGGTTGATAAAGGCTGGCAAAAAGCGACATGCTAGAGTACTCCTGCCCGCAATAAATCGTGCATATTCATCGCACCCACCGGCACCCGATTCTGGTCGATAATAAGCAGGCCGTTAATTTTTTTCTGCTGCATAATTTTCAGCGCTTCGCCAGCAAGCATTTCAGCAGTGGCGGTAGTGCAGGGGGTGGTCATAACCTTTTCAATGGCGGTGCTGTGGATATCCAGTTTAAGGTCCAGGATCCGGCGCAAATCTCCGTCAGTAAAAATACCTGCCAGGCTTTGGTCGTCATTAACGACTGCTGTCATCCCAAGACCCTTTTCTGAGATTTCCAGCAAGGCTTCTTTGATGGTAGCGTGCCGTCTGACTAGTGGTACCTGACTGTCTTTATGCATGACATCGCTAAGCCTCAGCAGCAATTTGCGACCAAGACTGCCACCAGGATGAGACAGCGCAAAATCGTCGGCCGAAAAACCGCGGGCATCCAGTAGTGCAACAGCCAGTGCATCTCCCATCGCCAGCGTTGCCGTGGTGCTGGCCGTTGGCGCCAATCCCAATGGACAGGCTTCCTGTTCTACCCTTACGCACAAATGGACATCAGATAATTTGGCCAACGTGGAACCCGGGTTTCCTGACATGCTGATTAGGGTAATACCAAGACGTTTAATTACCGGCAAAATCGTTAAAATTTCTGCAGTTTCACCGGAGTTTGATATCGCCAGCACGATATCACCTGAGGTAAGCATGCCTAAATCACCATGGCTGGCTTCTGCAGGGTGAACAAAAAATGCCGGTGTACCGGTCGAGGCTAATGTAGCCGATATCTTATTAGCGATGTGGCCGGATTTGCCCATCCCCATCACTATAACTTTGCCTTTACTGTTAAACAGCAACTGGCAGGCCTGCTCAAAGTCGGCATTAATATATTGGGCAAGCTGTCGTATTGCTTCAGCTTCAATCTGCAGTACTTCCAGTGCCCGGTTACAAAACGTGCTGATCATAGTTTTAGCCATAAATAAGGAAACGATTACGCCGTTTGCGAGAACAACAGATATTGGTAGCCAACAAATGCTGCCAGCAGTATAGCACCCTCTACCCGGTTGATGCGTTGCATCCGCGTCAGCCGCACTGACATTAGTAACATTAACACCGTGGCGCCAATCATGACGTAACTGTCGCGACCACCGGCATTCGGATCGATCATGTCCGGGCCTATCACGGCACCTAAACCTAAAACAGCAAGAATATTAAAGATATTGGAGCCAATAATATTACCAAGTGCTAAATCATCCTCGCCTTTTAAAATACCAATAATACTGGCGGCCAACTCCGGCAGGCTGGTGCCAATAGCGATGATGGTTAAACCAATCACCAAATCACTCAGGCCAGCGTAACGGGCGATAGTTACGGCGCCATGCACCAGCAGTTGCGAGCTTGCCAGCAGCAGTATGAGTCCGGCTGCAGCCCAAATAACGGCTTTGAGTGTGGAGATATTGACGGTAGGTACATCGGCATTAATCTCTGCTATTAACGGATCATCCGGGGTAGCATGTTTACCCCAATACACCAGTAACACCAAAAAACTAACAAAGGCGACTAACAATACAATGCCTTCCATCCGCGTTAACAGATCGTCTGACAGCAGGTAGTAACCGAACAGCGTACAAACCAGTAACAACGGAAATTCACGGCGTAAGGTTAATGACGATACTGCAATGGGCTTCAATAATGCTGCTGCACCGATAACCAGTAAAATATTGGTGATATTAGAACCGACAGCATTACCCACGGAAGTGTCCAGTTTACCTTGCCAGGCTGCAGTTGCCGACACCAGCATTTCAGGCGCCGAAGAACCCATAGCAACGATGGTAAGGCCAATCACCATAGGTGAAATTCCACTATTGCGGGCAATTGACGAAGCGCCATAGACAAAGCGATCAGCACTCCAAATCAATAATACCAGGCCAACAATGACAAAAAAAATAGCGACGAGTAAAGGAGACACGCAGCAGTCCTGTAATTTACGGCTAAAGTTATTGGTATTTTCCGCGTTATTGGTGGTAATTGCAAAAAAAAACCACAAGTTCAGTAGTCTTCGATTTTTTCGCACACTTTGTTACGATTTTTTGTAACGACATTGAGCTGCAATACCTTTACAATATTACAACCTAAAGGATTTCTGGTAGCTGATTGCAAACATACAAGCTCGAATGTATATTGGCAAGCTCTTTACCAGGCCGGTAAAACTGCTTTCGCAGTTGTTTTCAGTTGGAGTCTAATTTGTCCGATATTATGGTTGATATCCAGCACTTAAGCTTTTCCCGCGGTCAGCGCCTGATCTATGACGATATGAGTATGCAGGTGCGTCGCGGCAAGGTAACGGCCATTATGGGGCCGAGCGGCATTGGTAAAACAACGCTGCTCAAACTTATTGGTGGCCAGTTAAAACCCGACAGCGGTCATATTTTATTTGATGGCCAGGACATACCGGCATTATCACGAGCTGACTTATACCGGGCGCGTAAAAAAATGAGTATGTTGTTTCAAAGCGGCGCCTTGTTTACCGAGATGTCAGTATTTGACAACGTAGCCTTTCCGATACGTGAGCACACCCGGCTGCCAGAATCGCTAATTCGGCTTATCGTGTTGATGAAGTTAGAATCTGTTGGTTTACGTGGTGCCCGTGATCTGAAGCCTGCCGAGTTATCGGGTGGTATGGCCAGAAGAGCGGCCCTGGCAAGAGCCATAGCGCTTGACCCGGAATTAATCATGTTTGATGAACCTTTTGCTGGTCAGGATCCTATTTCAATGGGTGTGATTGTCAGGTTAATTAAAGAATTAAATAACGCGCTGGGTTTAACGTCCATCGTGGTTTCACATGATGTTACGGAAGTAATGAGTATTGCCGATTACGTATATGTGGTTGCCGAAAAGAAAGTGATTGGCCATGGCACTCCCGAACAACTTCGTCAGGATAAGTCAGAATTGGTGCAACAATTTTTAAAAGGAGAGGCGGACGGTGCTGTACCTTTTCATTACCGGGCTGATGCCTACGAAGATGAATTGATGGAGTCTGCCAGGTGATAACCGACAAACTGCAAACGCTCGGGCGAAGCACCATTGACAACATAGCCGGCTTTGGCCGTTCAGGGTTAATGCTGTTTGGCGCTCTGGTTGGTAAGCCCGATTTTCGAAAAGGTTTTCCACTGCTCATCAGGCAGTTGTATGTGATTGGCGTGTTGTCACTGTTGATCATTGTGGTGTCAGGCTTGTTTATCGGTATGGTGTTGGCCCTGCAAGGCTACACGGTATTGGTAAAATTTGGTGCAGAGGGAATGCTAGGTCCGTTGGTCGCCTTGAGCTTACTTCGGGAATTGGGGCCGGTGGTCACGGCGTTGTTGTTTGCGGGACGCGCCGGCAGCGCCTTGACTGCAGAAATTGGCCTGATGAAAGCGACAGAGCAATTGTCTGGCATGGAGATGATGGCTGTTGACCCATTGCGTCGGATTATAGCGCCACGCTTTTGGGCCGGGGTTATCAGCATGCCGCTGTTGGCTCTGGTATTTAATGCTGTCGGTATTCTTGGCGGCCACTTGATTGGGGTAGACTGGCTGGGTGTCGATGGCGGTAGTTACTGGTCAACGATGCAGGCCAATGTTGATCTCTATCAGGACGTGCTGAACGGTGTCATCAAAAGTTTTGTTTTTGCTATCATCGTTGTCTGGATAGCATTACATAAAGGCTATGATGCGGTGCCGACATCAGAGGGAATAAGCCAGGCGACTACTCAGACCGTAGTAACAGCTTCACTAACGGTTCTGGGCTTTGACTTTATATTAACTGCATTAATGTTTGGTGGATAAAATGACCACACGGAAAATTGAAATTTTAGTTGGCGCTTTTATTGTTGTAGCTGTGGCTGCATTTCTGATGCTGGCGCTAAAGGTTGCTAACGCCGGGGTATCTGGTTCAGGCGAGAGTTATGTATTGTATGCTAAATTCGAAAATATCGGGGGCTTAAAAGTTCGCTCGCCGATTAAAGTCGGTGGTGTGGTAGTGGGCCGGGTAGCCTCTATTGATTTGGACACCGTGTACTATACCCCGGTGGTAAAAATGGAGATTAATGAGCAATACAGTAATTTTCCGGAAACCAGTTCTGTTGCCATCTTAACTTCGGGTTTGTTAGGTGAACAGTACCTTGGTTTGCAGCCGGGTTTTATCGATGAAACCGTCCAAATTCTGGCAGATGGTGACTCTATTCAGGATACGCGTTCAGCGATCGTGCTGGAAGAGCTTATCGGCCAGTTCTTATTTAACCGGGGAAATTAATTGTGAAATATTTATCGGGTAGCGCTTTATTACTGGTTGCGTTAGCAGCGGTTCCGTTTACTGCATACAGTAACGAGACTGCAGAGAAAACAGCTACACAGCAGGTGACGCAGTACACAGATCCGTTTGAAATGATGGAAGTGGTTGCTGATAAAACCTTTCAACGCATTGCCAAAGATCAGCAGCTGATTGCAGAGGACAAAGAGCACTTGCGGGTTATCGTTAATGAAGAGCTGGTGCCCTATATTGACGGTCGATATGCGGCATTAACGGTAATTGGCCGCTCGGTAAATCTGCGGGAGTTACCCCGGGAAGAGTTTGATGCGTTTGTGGTGGCATTTGAAGATTACATGGTTGCCTCTTATGCCGGTGCATTAACCTATTACCGCGATCAGAAAGTGATTATTCAACCGGCACGCCCACCTGAAAATCAAAGCATTATGACCATTAAAACCCGGGTGATTGACCCAGGAAAGCCGGATATCACCATCGACTTTAAATTGCGCCGTAATCGTGGCTCAGAGCACTGGCTGGTATACGACATGGTGGCTGAGGGTATCTCTTTATTAGACAGCAAACGGGCTGAGCTGAGCAATCTGATCCGGCAGCAAGGTGTAGCACGGGTTACTGAACTCTTGCTGGAAAAAGCGAAAGAACCGATAAAAGTGCCGGAGTAAGTCGTGTCACTTAAAATTGTTGTCGAAGATAATACTTCTGAAAATAACATTGTGCGGTTCAGTGGAGAGCTGAACCGCGATACGTTAATGGTATATTCACCTTTTAAATTGTTAAATAGCCTCAACGGCAAGGTAATCTTTGATTTTTCCGCCCTAAGCAATGTAGACTCAGCCGGATTAGCATGGTTAATTCAACAGCTCGGTAAAGCGCGCAAGCAGAAGCTGGATATCGAATTTATCAAAGTTCCCGCGCAACTGCTTGCTTTAGCAAAGGTTAGCGCTGTAACGTCCTTGTTACCGATAACAGATTAAGGTGTCGTGTGGAGATTAAACAAATTGAACAACTGCTGACAGAGCAATTGCAGTTGACTGAAGTATATGTTCGCGCCGAGGGGTCGCATTATTCGGTAACGGCGGTAGGCAACTGTTTTGCCGACCTCAGCCGCGTTAAGCAGCAGCAAATGATCTACGCTCCCCTGATGAGTGCAATTGCAGACGGCAGTATTCATGCGGTCAGCATTAAGGCCTTTACGCCAGAACAATGGCGCAGAGAAAAACTTTTAAACCCACCTGTGTAAGACATACTATGCAACAATTCCGTGTTACTGCCAGTGGTCCTTTGCAAGGTGAGGTAATTATCTCAGGTGCAAAGAATGCCGCGTTACCTATTTTATTCGCCAGTATTCTGTCTGAAAAGCCAAGCACAATAACCAATGTGCCCAAACTGAAAGATATCGAAACCACTTATCAATTGCTGCAGTTGTTTGGGGCTAAACTGACCGTTGAGACCAACAGTGTCACCGTTGATGCCGGCCAGATTAACAACCAGTATGCACCCTATGAGTTAGTGAAAACCATGCGAGCCTCTATTTTGGCGCTTGGTCCCTTGCTAAGCCGTTTTGGACAGGCTGAAGTCTCGTTACCCGGTGGTTGTGCTATCGGCGCCCGCCCGGTGAATCTGCATATCGATGGCCTGCGTAAAATGGGTGCCGAAATTCAGGTTGAAAATGGTTATATTAAGGCGCGGGCCAGTCGGTTGAAAGGCGCTCATATTATTATGGAAATGGTCAGTGTTACCGGTACTGAAAACCTGTTAATGGCCGCGGTGCTGGCTGACGGTACTACCACCATCGAAAATGCAGCACGCGAACCAGAAGTGGTCGATTTAGCCGCGTACCTTAATACCATGGGCGCGAAAATCACTGGTGCCGGAACAGATACTATCCGTATTGAAGGGGTTAGCGCATTACACGGTGGCGAACACCGGGTACTGCCAGATCGAATTGAAACCGGTACCTTTTTGGTGGCGGCTGCGGTCACGGGGGGCGATGTGACCTGTGTCAGTGCAGATCCCTCTGAGTTAGAAGTGGTGTTGGAAAAGCTGCGTGAAGCAGGAGCCGACATTACAACAGGTCAGGACTGGATCCGGCTAAATATGACCGGACGGAAGCTCACTTCTGTTGATGTAAAAACGGTACCTCATCCTGGTTTTCCAACTGATATGCAAGCTCAGTTCACTGTGCTTAATGTGGTTGCAGAAGGGGTAGGCGTCGTTACAGAAACCATTTTTGAAAACCGCTTTATGCATGTACCAGAATTACAGCGAATGGGGGCCAAAATCAGGCTGGAAGGTAATACTGCGGTGTGCCAGCATAGTCCAAAACTGATGGCAGCTCAGGTTATGGCAACCGACTTACGGGCGTCGGCAAGTTTAGTGATTGCCGGTTTGGTTGCTGAGGGGCAAACCCTGGTAGAGCGAATTTATCATATCGATCGTGGTTATGAGCGAATTGAAGATAAGCTGCAGGGGCTAGGCGCAAAAATTGAACGGATTAACGTAGCGTAGTCTTGCTGTCTTAGTATAACCGCGAAAGAAACCGCCGCTTAACCGCGGCGAAGTTCCCGCACTACAGTCGGCACTTCCAGGATCTGGCCGTTGCGGTTAATAGTCAGTACTAATTCAGTATTGGGTGCTGTCTCAGCAATCAAATTCAAAGCCTGACGAGTGTCTGAAAATTGCTCGCCGGCAATTTTCAGAATAACATCCCCAATTTGTAAATCTGCTTGATCAGCCGGACCGCCAGGACTTATTGCGGTAAGTGCAAGACCATACATTTTCTGGCCGGTAGAGATTAATTTGTCGCCAGCTGCATTCACTACTGGGTCACCCGATACGCCTAAATGACTGCGAGTGACCCGACCATGTTTTATCAGCTTGTGCATTATGTTTTGGGCCAGTTGATAAGGCACCGCGAAAAATATGCCTTGGATCTCCTGGTTTTGTAATTGAAAAGCAGCGGCATTAATTCCGACTAAGGTGCCGTTGGTGTTGACCAGCGCGCCGCCGGAATTGCCTTTGTTTATTGCCGCATCCATTCGCATAAAGTCGATATAGCCGCGTGAACTGAGGCCCGTGTTGCCATTTGCGCTAATAATTCCCTGGGTAATGGTCTGGCCAAGGTTGAGCGGGTTACCAATCGCCAGTACGACATCTCCCACTTGTGGCTCCAGATCAAAATCCTGGGGTATCACGGGTAAGTTATCAGCCTGAACGTATAAAACAGCAAGATCTGAGATAACATCCTGACCAATTAACACCGCTTCAAGCCAGCGGCCATCCTGCAATGCAACTTCAATATGGTCGGCACCGGAAACAACATGGTGATTCGTTAATATATAACCCTTCGCGCTCATAATAACTCCGGAGCCCAACTCCTGGCGTTCGATTGAACGGGGTTGAAATCCTCGGGGGTCGATAACTCTGCTGCGGGTATAAACATTGACAACGGCCGGGCCGGCTTTTCTAACCGCGCTGGCGTAGGACAGCGGTGCAGGCTCAGTTTGTTCACCCTGAATTTGCCAGGTTGGCAGACTGACTCCGGTAAGCTTTGGGAAAAATAACAGAATCACCAGCGCGAGCGCCAAGCCATAAATTACACTTTTCAGGACAAAAAAGAAGATAGTTCGCACAGCAATCTGGTAGCAAAGAATATGTATAGCTAGCATAGCATTAATTATGCTTAAGCAGTAGCCACTTAGCTACTGCTTAAGCCAATTTGCGCTATCGGAGTAAGATATAGAGATCGTCATTACCACGGCGAATATAAAGCGCTGCGACCCCTTGACGGCCTTCGAGTATCTGTCGTAAATCTGCCAGATTACTGACCCGCTGCCGATTTACGCCGGTAATGATATCGCCCTGACGTAAGCCTATCTGCTCTGCCACTGAGCCGTTAGCTAACTCGGTAATTTCGACTCCCCGCTCACCATTATTAAGTATGGCACCTTGTAGCATCGGATGAAGTTGATTAGCGGCAAGTTGACCGCTTGCCAGTTCTTGCAGAGTGACGGTTACGCTGCGCTCTTTGCCATCGCGCAGAATACCCAGTTCCGCTTTACGATTTGCACCCAGAGTAGCAATTTTGGCTCGTAGCTCATTGAAACTTTGGATACGGTTACCATTCATGCTGATAATAACATCACCAGCTTTTAAACCGGCTTTGGCGGCGGCAGTATCTGGCAGTACTTCATTGATAAAAGCACCCTTACTCACGTTTAAATTCAGTGCTTCAGTCAGTTCGGAATTAACGTCATTGCCGCGCACGCCCAGACTGCCCCGGCGGATCTGGCCAAATTCAATGATCTGATCAACCAGATTCTTCATCATATTAGAGGGGATAGAGAAACCGATACCGACATTGCCACCGTTGGGGCCTAAGATAGCGGTGTTAATTCCAATGAGTTCGCCACGCAAGTTTACCAGGGCACCACCAGAGTTGCCTCGGTTGATGGCGGCATCCGTTTGAATAAAGTCTTCGAAGCCATCCATATTTAAACCGCTACGCCCAAGCGAGCTGACAATACCAGAGGTGACGGTTTGCTCCAGCCCAAAGGGGTTACCGATAGCGATGGCGTAATCACCCACGCGCAGTTTATCTGAATCGGCTAGTGGAATTTGTACCAGGTTTTTCGCTTCAATTTGCAATAGCGCTATATCACTTTGTGGATCGGCCCCCAGTTTGTTTGCGGTAAAGCTACGGCCATCTTTTAACTTTATCTGAATTTTATCGGCATCTTGCACCACGTGATTATTGGTAACAATATAGCCTTTATCGGCATCAATGATGACGCCCGAGCCCAAGCCGCTGAAGGGCTGCTCCTGGCGTTGATTGCCCTGGCCTCGTTGTCCGAAAAACTCCCGGAACGCATCGGGAATGCGTTGACGCACTTCACGGCTGCCCTCAACCGAGATATGTACGACCGCCGGGGTAGCTTTATCCAGCATCGGTGCCAGAGAGGGCATTTCTTGTTTATCTGAATTAAAGAAAGGTAACGCAGCCTGCGCAGTGCTGGCAGGTACGGCTAAGGTTGCTGCCAGAATAGCAGCGTGTAACACAGACAATTTCATCTTCATCGCGTAATAGTCTCCTTCACATACATGCGACTAAGAACGTTATGGCATAGAAAAAGTTCAGCGTTTGTTTATAGCGTTATGTAACGAAGTATTACTCGGATTTACTCATTTTGCGCTCTTTAATCAAACCGCTGGCTTCGCCAGAGTAGTCGCGGGGTTGCTCGTCAACAGCTGAATAAACCCGGCGTTTTTCATCAATCTGATGCAGCGACTGTTTAATATGGTCGGCGGTGTCGGTAGACAAGTAATTTAAATCAGTATTTTTACTGGCTGGCGGTTGTTCAACCAACTGCATTTTAGACTGCTGCACATGGCGGGCAATCCGTGAATAATTGTCTTGTAGCTGCGTCATTAACTGGTTAGTGACATCCAGATGTTGTGAGACATCCTGACGGTACTGATTCAGTTGCTGGCGACTGGCATCCAGCTCCTGTTGTAATTTGTGGCTGTTGAATTGCTTTAAACTGTATAATCTGGCCAGAATCGCGCCCACTATTAAACCAACTGCCAGACCCGCCAGGGCGAACGTGAGATCCATATCAACTCCTAAATAGTAAATTCTGTCACCAGTGTACCTTAACTTCTTAGCTTGAGTGGTAAGGCATGTTATTATTATCGCCTGTTTTTCCAGCTAAACCAACTAAGTTTGCAGCAATTACCCATGACGCCAGCAGAAAAATATCAGCAAGATTTAGCCCGGCCCGATTTTCATCATGATACGGCACAGGAATATGCGGTTAAGCAATTACAGCGGCTGTACGATGATTTTGTGCAAAAACTACCACAACGCCAGTCATGGTGGCAAAAACTAAGAGCAGCTTCATCACAGGAAAAACCACTGTCAGGCTTGTATTTCTGGGGTGGGGTGGGCCGTGGTAAAACTTATCTGGTCGATACATTTTATGAATGCTTGCCAACCACACGTAAAATGAGAATTCATTTTCATCGATTTATGCACCGGGTACATGAAGATCTAAAAACACTCAAAGGGGTGAAAAATCCGCTGGAGCAGGTTGCTGATAATTTTAGTAAGCAAACCGATATCATCTGCTTTGATGAGTTTTTTGTCTCTGACATTACTGACGCCATGATTTTAGGCACGTTAATGCAGGGGCTATTTGCCAGAGGGGTCACGTTGGTGGCCACCTCTAACATCGAACCCGATGGCCTGTATCGCAACGGCTTGCAGCGCGCCCGTTTTTTACCTGCCATTGATTTGATTAAACAACATTGCCAGGTTTTTAATGTGGATAGCGGAATAGATTATCGGTTGCGAACCCTGGAGCAGGCCGAAATTTATCACTACCCGTTAGATGAGCAGGCTGAGCAAAATTTACATCAGTATTTTATGGCTTTGTCAGTAGAGCCACGCCAGAGTGCGTGTCAGATTGACGTAGCTAATCGTCAGTTAAACGCGTTGGCTGAAGCCGACGGTATAGTCTGGTTTTCTTTTGCCACGCTGT
The DNA here is from genome assembly GCF_041616895.1 of Arsukibacterium sp. GTDB lineage: Bacteria > Pseudomonadota > Gammaproteobacteria > Enterobacterales > Alteromonadaceae > Alishewanella. The sequence continues at coordinate 5,191 of NZ_JBFJPY010000036.1, read as the reverse complement.
GCGAAAGTGCCCGCAGCCAATATGACTATATGGAACTTAGCCGGTGTTATCACACCGTATTACTGGCGGGAGTGAAACCGATGGGGCGTCATAATGAAGATGTCAGCCGCCGTTTTATCGCGCTGGTAGATGAGTTTTATGAACGTCAGGTAAAGTTGATAATTTCGGCAGAGGTGGCATTGGAACACTTATATACCGAGGGCTTACTGGCGTTTGAATTTAAACGCTGCATCAGCAGACTACAGGAAATGCAGTCGCGTGATTATCTGGCCTCGCCTCATTTACCCTGATCGGCGCCGACAGTAGCAGCAAACTGCAACATTTATGATATTTTTTCATTATCAGGGCTGATCTTTGTATTTGTTTAATATATAATCCGCGCCCGGCCTACGTTACAGCCTCATACTGCCGTTAGCCCGGTAGTTTTTGTACTCGAAGGGGTGCGATTACGACATTGTTAGCAACAGCCCTGCGCAATGTTAGGTGTAACTTAAGTTTATTTGGAATAGGTTTAGATGAAAACTTTTACTGCAAAGCCAGAAAGCGTAGAACGCGACTGGTACGTTGTTGATGCAAACGGTAAAACACTGGGTCGTATCGCAACAGAAATCGCTGCTCGTTTACGTGGCAAGCATAAGCCAGAGTATACGCCTCATGTTGACACCGGTGATTACATCATCGTTATCAATGCTGAGAAAGTAACTGTTACTGGTAATAAAGCGAAAAACAAAATGTATTACTCGCACACTGGTTTCCCAGGCGGTATCAAGGAAATCAGCTTTGAGAAGTTGATCGCGAAAAAACCTGAAATGGTTCTGGAAACTGCCATCAAAGGCATGTTGCCAAAAGGCCCATTAGGCCGCGCTATGTTCCGTAAGTTAAAAGTTTACGCTGGCGCAGAGCATCAACACACTGCTCAGCAACCGCAAATTTTAGATATTTAATCGGAGCATAACATGGCACAGAATCAATACTACGGAACTGGTCGTCGTAAAAGCTCAACGGCCCGCGTCTTCTTAAAAGCTGGTTCAGGTAACATCGTTATCAACCAGCGCGCTCTGACCGAGTACTTCGGCCGTGAAACTGCCTGTATGGTAGTGAAGCAGCCGTTAGAACTGGTTGATATGGTTGAGAAATTTGACCTGTACATCACTGTTAAAGGTGGTGGTATCAGCGGTCAGGCCGGTGCTATCCGTCACGGTATCACCCGTGCACTGATGGAGTTCGACGAGTCACTGCGTCCGGCGCTGCGTAAAGCAGGCTTCGTAACGCGTGATGCTCGTAAAGTTGAGCGTAAGAAGGTCGGTCTGCGTAAAGCACGTAAACGTCCACAGTACTCAAAGCGTTAATACGCTATTGGTACCAAAAAACCCGGCTTTTATGCCGGGTTTTTTATTTTTATCGTTTTAAAATGAACCAGGGCTGTAAGCCCTGAACTGTAACGCTTTGTTGCTGTTTATGCCTTAAAACAGCTGATATATTAGCTATTCATCCCACCTTAAACCTTGTGTAAAGCAGGGCTTTTCATTATGATCGGCGTTATTTTTTAAACTTATAATAATTGCTGGAATTCAGCCGCTTAAATTTTTTTATGTTAAGCGTTAACGTGGAGATGAGTGGATGAGCAATGCGCCTGTAGATCATGGTCGCCGCCGCTTCCTTACCATTGCTACCTCAGTGGTGGGAGGCGTGGGTGCTATTGGAGTGGCTGTGCCCTTTATTGCATCCTGGAATCCGAGTGAGCGGGCTAAACAAGCCGGTGCTGCAGTCACTGCAGACATAAGCAAACTCGAGCCAGGGCAGTTAATCCGGGTAGAGTGGCGGGGCAAGCCGGTGTGGATAGTAAAACGCACAGAGGAAACCCTGGCTGAGTTGGAGAAAACCGAAGATAAACTGCGTGATCCGTCATCTGATGTTCCACAGCAGCCTGCTTACGCCCAAAACCAGCATCGTTCCATCAGACCAGAGATTTTTGTAGCTGTCGGAATTTGTACGCATCTTGGTTGTTCACCTACTTACCTGCCAAATGACTTTGCAGCTCAGGTTGAAGGCATCCGTGCTGGCTTCTTCTGTCCTTGTCACGGTTCCAAATTTGATATGGCGGGTCGGGTCTTTCAGGGCGTGCCGGCTCCTACCAATTTAGTGGTGCCGCCACATATGTTTATTGATGATAGCACCATTGTGGTGGGTGAAGACGCGGGGGTTGCCTGATGTTTAAAAACCTGATGAGCTGGATAGAGTATCGCTTACCCTTTATGGATAAGATGAACCTGCATGTTATGCAGTATCCGGCACCAAAAAACTTCTACTTCTGGTACTTTTTTGGTTCCTTAGCCATGGTAGTACTGGTTAATCAGATCGTAACCGGTATCTGGCTGACCATGAATTACGAACCCTCAGCAGAGGGCGCGTTTGCTTCTGTAGAATACATCATGCGTGATGTCGATTACGGTTGGTTGCTACGTTATATGCACTCTACCGGTGCCTCGGCCTTTTTCGTTGTAGTCTATTTGCACATGCTACGCGGCATGATGTACGGCTCGTACCAGAAACCACGGGAATTGTTGTGGATTTTTGGCATGTTGATCTTCCTGGTGTTGATGGCTGAAGCCTTTATGGGCTATTTGCTGCCTTGGGGGCAGATGTCGTTCTGGGGTGCCCAGGTTATTATCGGTATTTTCGGTACTATTCCGTTTATTGGTGAAGACTTAACCCTGTGGATCCGGGGTGACTATGTTATTTCAGGCGCCACCTTAAACCGCTTCTTCGCCTTGCATGTTATTGCCTTACCTCTGGTGCTGGTTGTGCTGGTGTTTTTACACATTATGGCGCTACATGAAGTCGGTTCTAATAACCCTGATGGTATCGATATCAAGAAAGATAACGACGGCAGTGTTGAACAAACGGAAGCAGATAAGAAATTTACGTTCCATCAGTACTTTACCCGTGGTGGTAAGAAAATTATTGTCGATGCGATTCCGTTTCACCCTTACTATACGGTAAAAGACTTAGTAGGTTTGGCCGGTTTTCTATTGATCTTTGCCTGGGTTATTTTCTTCCTGCCTGAGGGCGGTGGTTATTTCCTGGAGCCACCAAATTTTGAGCCGGCAAACCCACTGAAAACCCCTGACCATATTGCGCCAGTGTGGTATTTCACTCCGTTTTACGCCATTTTACGGGCGATACCGCATCCGTTTATGGGCGCCGTAGCAATGTTTGCTGCAATCGTAGCACTGGCGTTGTTGCCATGGCTTGACCGCGGCAAGGTACGTTCAGTGCGCTATCGTAGTGGCCTGCACAGAATAAACCTGATTAATTTCTGTATCAGCTTTGTGGCATTGGGTGTGCTTGGTGTATTACCCGCAGAAGGTGTTTACACCTTACTGGCCCAGATATTCTCGTTTACCTATTTTGGATTCTTTGTGTTGCTGTTTTTCTACAGTAAGAACGAAAACACCAAGCCATTACCAGTGAGGGTTACCTGATGATGAAAACGTTATTGTCTGCTGTCGCATTATTAGCTTCTTCACTGGCCATGGCAGCGGGCCCTTCAGTACCACTGGAAAAAGCGCCGATTGATTTGACGGACAAAGCGTCATTGCAAAATGGTGCCCGTTTGTTCCAGAACTATTGTCTGGGCTGTCATCAGATGCAATATCAGCGTTACTCGCGAACCTTTGCCGACCTGGGTATCCCGGAAGAGCTGGGGATGGAACATTTGATGTTTACCGGCGAGAAAGTAGGTGATCACATTACCAATAACATGGCAGCGAAAGACGGCGAGAAATGGTTTGGTGCCACGCCGCCCGATTTAACCAACGTTGCAAGGGTACGTGGTCCGGACTGGTTATATACCTATCTGCGCGCTTTTTATGCGGATGATAGCCGGCCTTTTGGCGTAAACAATGAAGTATTTCCACTGGTCGGTATGCCGCATGTTCTGCAAGAGCTGCAGGGCTTGCCAAGCAAAACTTATGAAACCCGGTTAGTTGATGGTGAGCCTAAACAGGTTTACGTTGGCATCAAAACCGATGGTAGCGGTGAGTTAAGCGAAGAAGAATATGATCGTGCTGTGGCAGATCTGGTAAACTACATGGAATATGTAGGCGAGCCAACCAAGCTGGAAGCCCATGCTTTGGGTTACAAAGTAATGATCTTCTTACTGATTTTCTTCGTGCTGGCGTACTTGCTGAAGAAAGAATACTGGAAAGATGTTCACTAATTAGTTGATTTAACTAGTATTGAGATACCAGGGGCCTTAGCGCCCCTTTGCCGTTTTTTATTTTACCGGAGGAATAAATGGCGATCATTGCCAATAAGCGCCCTGTGATGACACTATTCACAGCCATTGATGATATGTACAGCCACCAGGTGCGTATTGTCCTGGCCGAGAAAGGCGTAACTGTTGATATCCTTCAGGTAGCTCAGGATAACCTGCCAGAAGATTTATATGAAGTGAACCCGTATGGCAGCTTACCGACATTACTTGACCGAGAGCTGGCGCTGTATCAGGCCGATATCATTATGGAATACCTGGATGAGCGTTTTCCACATCCACCCTTAATGCCAGTGTATCCGGTAGCCCGTGGTCAGGCCCGGCTCATGATGTATCGGATTAAAAACGACTGGTATAGTCTGGCAGAAAAAGTATTAACTAATGCAGATGATGCTGACAACGCCCGTCAGGAATTAAAAGAAGGCTTGCTATCACTGGCCCCGTTATTTAACGAAACACCATTTTTCATGAGTGAAGAGTTTGGTTTGGTTGATTGCTATATGGCCGCATTGATGTGGCGTCTACCGACACTGGGCATTGAGTTTCAGGGCCCGGGCAGTAAAGAGCTGAAAAATTATATGGCGCGTATTTTTGAACGTGATGCATTTCAGGCATCATTAACTGAAGCCGAGCGGGAAATACGGCGCGGGATGCGGTTATAATGGCGGCAATGTCACCAAACCGTCCGTATTTAGTGCGGGCGTTTTACGAATGGATAGTTGATAACGACTGTACGCCGTATTTGGTGGTAGATGCCAGCTATCCACAGGTAAAAGTACCACAGCAGTTTGTCCAGAACGGCCAGATCGTGCTGAATGTTTTGCCCTCGGCGGTAGGAAATATGCAGTTGGGTAATGAAGTCATTACCTTTAGCGCTCGTTTTGGTGGTCAGCCGTTTGCATTACATATTCCGGT
>NZ_JBFJPY010000035.1:0-30718 GCF_041616895.1 Arsukibacterium sp. | reverse complement strand
TGTATATGTAATAGATAAACGAGCTTAGGTGTAAGGTTGGCTGGTGGGTAACGAAAAGTGTTACCCAACCGCCTACTAATTTCACCAGCCCAGAACTTAAGGCAGTTCGTTTCAGAGGATGTGAAAGAACATAAATAACTCGAACTTACCCAGTTACCCAGGTGGGTAACTAAAAAATTACCCATGGTTGCATCAGAAATTTCCCTCTGATATTCTTAAGTCGCTTTCGAACCACTAAGCAAAACTCGAAGCAAACAACTGGGTAGCAAAACGGGTAAGTAGGCGTATCTTAAGAAATAGACATTTAGATTCAGTGAGTTATGCTTCAGTCGGGAGACCTCTCTCTCCGCCAATTAAATGAAAAGAGCCCTCGCCAAAAGCGTGGGCCTTTTTCATTTAACCGCAGGACGAGGATTTGGTTCGAACCCTAAGTTTGACCAACTTACATGTCCTCTTTATTGCTGTTATCCACCACAATCTTCACCCGCTCATGCGGCATATATTCTTCCGGTTCATCGGGGAAAGCTTTGACTGTTACTCATAGCTATGCAACAGTCTCAATAAATGTACTTTAACTCGCCAACTCAATTGCACGTTTGGCAACCCGATACAGTGCTTCAAGCGTGACTTTAAAGACCCATCGAATAAAGCGGACAGTAAGCTCCGTTACGGCTGTGGTTGCTTTACCAGCAAACACCAGCATATGCCCGAGCAGGCCTTTTACCTGTTCAGCGAATTTAGCACTGAGATTTGCAATTTTTTCGACCGTTGCTGCAAGGTAATCATAGAAAGTCATAATACCGCTTATACCCATCTGCACTGATACAGCCGTTAAATAACCGGCGTCTTTTAATAGTGTGATCAGGGCGTGGCTTAAACGCTCTTGCCAGTGAGTGCTAAAGCTGCACTCAAAGCGGCGATCGTAATATAAACGAACGGCTTTAATGGTATCGCCACGGCGCTGCAAATCGTCCCATTGACCGCGGGAGGTCACTACATAGCCCGGGTTTTCCAGCATCGAATGAGCAGAAGCATTTATGCCGGTCGCTGAGGTTAATAATACACTGCTGCCATTTAACGGTGCATGATAAAAAGGCCAAACCGGTACTAGTGGTACCGGATCATCACCATGTAAACAGCGATAAATTTTATCGACACTGCCTGATGACTTGAGGGCAAAATCATTCAAGCCGACCCGAGGAGCGCCAAACGTATATAGAGCAACGTGATTACCAAATCGTTGCTTGATCCAAATTGCAGCAATACTAGCCAATGCACCGCCTAAGCTATGGCCAGCGCAATGAACCACGCCTTTACTATTGGTGTTAAGAAGCGGTGCCAGTTGCTTCTCAAGAGCAGGCTCCATACTTTTAAACACTTTGTGAAAGCCGGAATGCACAGCACTTTGATTGTCCGATATTGCCAGGCCAGTATTGGCGTTGCTGAACCAGTCCCTGCCACTTTTCATGTTAGTACCACGAATACCTAAGGCAACGTCACCTGCATAGTGGCCCTTACCTTTACCAATAATGGCAAAACCGGTAGTTCGTTTAAGTAACGAAGATATGACGCTGCCTGACGTACCGTGTAATACGCCACCCGTCTGGCTAAAATCGAAGTGCTCGGTGATAAATCGATTACCTGCAGTAAAATTCTGGCCTGGTTTAATATCCTGGGCTTCGTAAGGAGCCCTTGCCAGCCATACCGCAGTTCTGGGGGTGATTGTTTTCATAATCATCCTTGTTTATGGTTCAGATTAAAAGTGTTCGATATTTTTTGCATCTTCTTCTATCAGCCGTTGCAGTTCTGCTTCTGAAAACAGGGCTTTGTCCGCGTGAGTAAACCTGCATCTGGAAATAATTGCGGGGGCTATATCGGCAAAATTTAAGTCTTCCAGATACTTTAATTGTTGGTTTTTAATAGGTGCAGTGAGTTCACACTGCATATCGCTCAGGATTAAATCCAGGCTTTGATAATTAAGATGATTAAGGTTGGCAACCCGGAAAAACAGATCATCCTCGTTAGGGGCGGCGTTGTCTGTTACATACAGTTCCAACGCAATGCTCCCATCAAAAAGTACTTTTCTGACTTTGAGTGTTCGCTGTAAAAAGTGGAACTTACCGTCAGCATCCGTTTTAGTGGTGTCGATATGCTCTTTACCCTCGTAATAGAGCCGACGTTTAACTTCACGGTCGGTTACTGGCTTCCCTTGCTCGGTAATGACGCCCTGTATGTCAGGTGACCACTTTATTTTTGTTCGTTTAAACCAATCAAACACACCAGCCTCCGCTGTTGACGTTACCCCGGAAAGCATCAGCATCAGGCCAATGGCCGTTACTTTAGGTAAAAGAGGCTGCTTTCTCAGCATGACTAATCCGGTTGCTTATAAAGTTGATGACATCTTAATACTTTGCTTAATGATGTCAATTATGTTTTTAAAATGTAAATTAAATAGCGGGTATTAAGCAAGGTGAGGGCAGGAAGTATCAGGGTTTACTTATGTTATCAAATCGCACCTGCTGTACTTTATGCTAAGAACTGTCTACGTTTTAAAGACGTTCAGATAATCCGCTGTTGGAGACAAACTATGGCAAATGAAGGCTACCACGAACCCATTGCAGAACTTAGCGATGACACGCGCGATATGCACCGGGCTATTACCTCCTTAATGGAAGAGCTTGAAGCCGTCGATTGGTATAATCAGCGGGTTGATGCCTGTAAGGATGACGACCTGAAAAAAATTCTTATTCATAACCGGGATGAGGAAAAAGAGCATGCCGCCATGGTGCTGGAATGGATCAGACGAAAAGATCCACACTTTGACAAACAATTAAAAGACTATTTATTTACCGATAAACCAATTGCTCATAAATAATCCTTGCTCAGCCCTCTTCCGCTAATCAGGGGGCTGCTGGTAAACTAGCCACACTGCCAAAAACTGCCATCCGGTGGTTTAACTGTTTTTTTATCCGAGGTTCGCATGCGTAAGGTATTTGCGTTGTTGCTTGCTGTCTGGCTGCCTGTCGTTTCAGTACATGCCGCTATTGTGTTCAGTGATGGGTTTGAAAACAGTGATGGCGAGCAATGGCATCAATTAGGTGAATGCCGGGCATTACTTGGCGTGCCGCGCTCGGGTGAGCTGTCGTTACGCTGCAAGCCGGGTAGCAGTGTACTATTTAGCAAAGAGGCCATAGGCGAGATGGGCGTGCTGGAGCTGTGGCTGCGTCCGGAAACGACAACCACATCGTATCGTATTCATGTGATGGTATCCGATTTACCCTCAATAAATGCACTGTGGCAGCCGGTTGCCCTGATAGAGCATAACGCAGGAGATGTCAGTTTTAAGGCGCATCGGGTGTCAATAGATGAACCGGCTAAACGCTACCTGCGACTTGATGTCGAAGTGCTAAGTGGTGCCCTTTATCTTGACGATGTGATGGTAGAGCGTATTTTGCTGGCCACTGCTTTACAAAAAAATGAACAGCGCATTGTCAGCGGGATACTGGATAAATTGCGCGAAGATCAGAATATTGCGGTGCAGGCCGAGTCATTCCGCACCCTGGGCGCGAACTATGCGGCTCAGCTGGATTTACAACGGCAATACCTTGAGTATGCCAATGCCTTGCACTCTGGTATTGCGCTGGCATTGGCCGGGTCTGAACGTAACAGAATGTCTAACCCCATGGCCTATGCCAGTTTTCGCAGCATCGTTACCGATGCCAGACGGGTGACTACGCCATTGCAACAAGCCCGGCTGAACTCCATGTTAAAACCCTTTGGCGACCTGGTTACTGCTAGTTTAAATGTGGTTAGCGCCGGTGCTTACTCCGCATTTGCCGAGCCTTTTAAGTCATTTCTTGCCTCAAGTTTTGATAAAAGTAACTACAATGATGCCGGTTTAAGCCGGGCCGATCGTAAATTTGCTGAACAAAATGGTCTGAAAATTTATCAGGATGCAGAGCGTTTCTTAGCCGAGCTGGAAAAAGAACTGACTCAGGTAACGGCGCTGGATAATGAACTGATTAATATTCAGAAGAGTGTCGATCGTTTTCGCCATGACCTTGATAAACAGCTAAGGGTGACCTTACAACATGCCAGCATGGCGCGCTCGCAGGAAACGGTAAGCCGGGCCCTGAGCAAGGACGAGCTGGCCCGCAAAAAGCTGATGGATGAGGTGGCTGGCAATATTACGCTAACAGCCAACAGTTATCTGCGTGATGGCAACAATACAGAGCTTATTCGTTTTATCCTGAAAACCTCAGAGCAGCTGGAGCAAACTCAGAGTTACAAGGATCAGTTTAATCAAATTACCTCAGCGGTGCTGACCTATTATGATCGCTTTGAGCGCTCAGTGCACTCAAATCAGAATCCGTTTTCTGATGCGGCTGATAAGCAAATCTGGGAAAACCATGCCCTGAAGGCACGTAGTTATTTACAGCAGTCAAAAGAGTCATTTAATCGCGCCTATTTATAGCGCTTTTTGTGAAAGTAATCTTAGAAGCTCGCAGTAAGGTTGCTGCGAGTTTAAGAAGTGCCGCACGCCCTAACTTACCGTTAAAATATAAAAATGTGACAAATTAACTGTATTTATCCAAAATTTTTTTACAATTCAGCTTAAACTCAGTTTGGGCGACCTATGCTTAGTCTGTATTTGCGGTTTAGAAAGTTAATACACTAGTTAGAAGCTTAGCTGGTATAAAACCGACTGGCCGCGGTTTTGAGTAATGCAGGAGTCTGCCATGAGTGTTTCTAAGCAACGTGAAGTAGTACAACAACCGTTTTTTTATCCGCAGCGTAAAACTGTTGATTTAACTCAGCAGGAGCGTAAAGCGTTAAGCCTGGTGTGGGATCCTAATAATATTGATACCAGAACGGCAGGCCAGCGGGACGATAATGAAACCTCGCATTGTGCGGTGCTGGGCTATAACTGATATTTAGCGTCGCATTACTTGCCTGGAACTGACTGGCTGATTAGAATCGGCGTCTTGCAGTTTTAACCCGCTAGTCAGAGACCAAGCATGAATAAAAATTATATTACCAACGGCGTCGCCGCGCTAATCGTAGCCATCGGTTGGTTTTGGCAACAGCCATTACTGCTCAGTGTAGGCTTATTTGCTTTGTCAGGTGCCCTGACCAACTGGCTTGCTGTGCATATGTTGTTTGAAAAGGTACCCCTGTTATATGGCTCAGGTGTTATCCCGGCGCGTTTTGCTGAATTTAAGGCCGGCATTTACCAGCTGGTCATGACTCAGTTCTTCAGTAGTGACAATATTGATCGTTTCATTACAGCTCAACAACAAGGTTCCTCTGATGATGGAAAGCAGCCGGCGTTTAATTTCGAGCCCGTCATTGCAAAAGCAGACTTAACACCTGCCTTCGATTCTTTATTAAAAGTGGTAGAGCAATCATCATTCGGTAGTATGCTAAGTATGTTTGGCGGCAGTGCAGCGTTATTGCCGTTAAAAGAGCCATTTATAGCCCGCTTAAAAGATGCACTAATCGGTGTATCGCGCAGCGATGAATTTAATCAGTTGGTACTCGCTCAGCTTGATCAGCCTGAGCAGCTGCAAAATATCCGCAGTCAGGTAGATACTATTGTGCAGCAACGACTGGCAGAATTAACGCCTGAGCTGGTAAAAGAGATTATTCAGCAGATGATCCGTCAGCATTTAGGTTGGTTAGTGGTCTGGGGTGGGGTATTCGGTGGTGTCATTGGTGCTCTGGTAAACTTTATTCCTTAAACCGCAAATAGCCAGTGCCGCTAAGTGGCACTGGCTTATGCTTTTGTTATTGGCAGGCGATTTAAGCCTGTGCTTTTTGAGTCGCGGCGAAAGCCTCTACTTCGCGCCACACCCGCAGCAGGTTACCAGATAAAATTTTATCAATGTCTTGCTCGTTGTAACCACGCTCCAGCAAACCTTGGATCAGGTTGGGGTAACTGGCCACATCTTTTAAACCAATGGGTAAAGAGTCACCCACACCGTCATAGTCAGAACCAATACCAACGTGCTCAATGCCGATCAGTTTTACCACGTGGTCGATATGGTCCAGTACGGTATCGAGTGTGGCAAAGGGGTAAGGGTTTTTCTTACGAAACGCGAGTTCAAATGCGGCATCATCAGCCACCCCGGCTTGCTTTGCTGCGGCTTTACGCAGCGCACCATATTGGTTTGCCATGGCAGTAACAAAGGATGAGCCAAAATTAATTTGTACCACGCCGCCATTTTTTGCCAGTGCCCTGAGCATATCGTCGTCCATATTACGCTCAAAACCCGGGGTATAGCTTCGAAGTGACGAGTGCGATGCAATCACTGGCACCTTACTTAAGCCAACAACCTGATAAAACGCATCATCAGAGACATGTGAAATATCAATCATCATGCCGATATTATTCATCGCCACCACTAACTCCTTACCAAACGGGCTTAAGCCCTGCCAGCGCCGGCGTAAATCATAGCTGGAATCTGAAATATGGTTGCTCTCGGAGTGGGCCAGGGTAATGTAGCGAATGCCGCGTTGATAGAAATGCTGCAAATTTGTCAGATCACCACCGATAGGCGTGCCGTTCTCCATACCAAGTGCCAATGAAATCTTCTGACTGCCAAACTGGTTTTGCACATCAGCAGTCGTATAGGCCATGGCAAACTTGTCCGGTGCCCGGCCAACCAGCGCTTCCATACTGTCAATCAGCTGGTTTGCCAACTGATAACCACCGCCGGTGCGCTCGTAAGATGCCGGAATATAAATTGACATAAAGGGTGCATTTAAGCCGCCGGCCCGTGCTCGCGGATAGTCGAACTCGCCACGTTTGGTTGCCTGGCTAACGTCTTCCCAGTCTTTGTGCAGGCGGTAGGGGACATCGATATGGGTGTCGACAATGATCCGTTGCTGGGCAATCTGCCGGGCTTGCTGTTCGACTGTTATGTCATTGCCAGCAGATTGAAAAGCGGGCGTGCCAGTGCTGCTGCAGCCAGTTAATCCGGCGCTAAGCAAGGCGCTAGCGAGTATTGAAAGTGAAAATGAGGGGCGGGTTTTCATTATGGGAGTCCTTGTTAATAAAACGGCCGGCCATAATATGCTATGCTACGCCCTGAAAATCCAGCCTGGAGTTGTTGTTATGTTTAGCCGTTTTATATGCTGCCTGCTCATCATATTGCCCCTTACCACAATAGCCAGCAACAGCGTTAATCTGGAAACCACCATGAAAAACATGGGGCTGGCATTAAAGCAAGCCAGAGAGGCGGCGACCCCACAAGCAGCTCAACCTTATATTGCTGAGCTGACTGAGCTGACGGCGCTGGCAAAAACCGCGCAGTTTCCTGAAGATAAAGCGCTCACTTACCGGGAAGGTTTAAATAAAGTGTTGCTGGCGTTGCAGCAGGCACAGCGTGCAGCAGAAGCTGGCGATCAAGCAAAGCTAAAGACGGCGCTGGCTGAAGTAGAGGCGCTGCGCAAGCATTATCATAAACAGCGTAAAGTCAGTTTCTGGCAATTGTTGTTTGGCTGACGTTGCCAATAACAGGCTCCCCAGCAACACGATTGTCAGTAAATTCGTTGACATGACTTATTTTGCATAGCCGGGTTAGTTTGCCGGCACCACCATGTGGCCATCAGAGCTGCGATTATTATAACAACTGGAGATATGTATGAAATCAATTCCGATCTTATTGGGTACTGCGCTGGTATCAGTAAGTTTATTGGGCTGCAATGATGCTCCTGCACCCGACACGCCAAAAAGTGCGACAGCCTCTGCTGTTGAGCAAGCGGCTAACACAAACCAGACTAACCCGCTTTTGCAACAATGGACCGGCCCTTATCAGGGCGTACCGGCATTTGACCAAATGCAGCTGGCTGATTTAAAACCGGCCCTGGAACAAGGTATGGCAGCGCATCTGGCTGACATTGACAAAATTACCGCTAATCCGGATGCGCCAACCTTTGACAATACCATCGTGGCACTTGAAGGCGTGGGTAAGGAGCTGGATCGGGTGTTTACCTATTATGGCATCTGGAGTTCTAATAAGTCTTCTGAAGACTTCCGGGCTATTCAGCGGGAAATGGCGCCAAAATTATCGGAATTTTCGTCAAAAATAACGCAGAACGAAGCGCTGTTTAACCGGATTGCTGCAGTGTATAACTCTGAGCAAATGAAATCACTCACCCCTGAGCAGCAGCGGTTAACCACACTGGTTTATCTGGGTTTTGCCAATAATGGTGCCACCTTAAATGCGGAACAGAAGCAGCGCTACGCGGCGATAAACCTGCGTTTATCTCAGCTTTATACTCAGTTCTCTAACAATATTCTGGCCGATGAAGAAAATTACGCGCTGTATCTGACCAAAGAACAACTGGGCGGTTTGCCAGAATCGTTAGTTAATGCAGCAGCCGCAGCAGCGACTAGCCGTGGCAAAGAGGGCATGTATGCTATTACTAATACCCGCTCTTCAATGGACCCATTTTTAACCTACTCTACTGAGCGTGAATTACGTCAGCAAGTGTGGAACACCTATTACAGCCGGGGTGATAATAACGATGCTCAGGATAACAATGCCCTGATTGCAGAAATTCTGGCGCTGCGGGATGAACGGGTTGGCCTGTTAGGCTTTGACAACTATGCTACCTGGCGGTTACAGGACCGGATGGCCAAATCGCCGGAGCGCGCGATGAACTTAATGATGTCGGTCTGGCCGGCTGCTATTGCAAGGGTGCAGGAAGAAGTCGCCGATATGCAGGCATTGGCGACGCAGCAAGGCGCTGACATTACCATTGAACCCTGGGATTATCGGTTTTATGCCGAGCAGGTACGCAAAGCAAAATACGATTTAAATTCAGATGAAGTAAAACAGTATCTGCAACTGGATAAACTGCGCGAAGCAATGTTTTATGTTGCCGGGCGGTTATTTAACTTTAACTTTACTGCAGTCGCCGAGGGCAGTGTGCCGGTGTTTCATGAAGATGTTAAGGTCTGGGAAGTGACAGATAAAACCAGCGGCGAACATATTGGCTTGTGGTATCTGGACCCCTTTGCCCGCTCTGGCAAGCGTTCTGGCGCCTGGGCTACCAGTTATCGTGGCTACAGCAATTATGACGGTGAGAAAAACGTGCTGTCGTCAAATAACTCTAACTTTATGAAAAGTGCGCCAGGTAAGCCGGTGTTGATTTCATGGGATGATGCTGAAACGTATTTTCATGAATTTGGTCATTCGTTGCATGCATTGTCTGCCAGTGTGACCTATCCGACATTAAATGGTGGTGTGCGTGACTATACCGAGTTTCAGTCGCAGTTACTCGAGCGCTGGTTGTTAACCGATGAGGTGATTAGTCAGTTTTTGGTGCATCATCAAACCGGTGAGCCGATGCCAGCGGAGCTGGTCACAAAAATTAAAAAAGCAGCAACCTTTAACGAAGGTTTTAAAACTACGGAATACCTGGCGTCGGCCATTATTGATCTGAAGCTGCATATGCTGGATGACCCTAAAGGTATTGATCCGGATGCGTTTGAGCGTGACACCTTAACTGCTATGGGTATGCCGGGTGAGTTGGTTATGCGCCACCGTACACCGCATTTTGGCCATGTGTTCTCAGGTGAAGGCTATGCCGCCGCTTACTATGGCTATATGTGGGCTGAAGTATTGACTTCGGATGCCGCTGAGGCTTTTGCTGAGGCACCGGGCGGTTTCTATGATAAAGACGTAGCTGCAAGGCTGGTCGAGCATTTGTTCAGTGTGCGTAACGCCGTTGATCCAGAAGAAGCGTACCGGGCATTTCGTGGCCGGGACGCCAAAATTGAAGCATTAATGCGCGATCGGGGCTTTCCGCTGCCTCCTGCTAAGTAATGTATTGATAACAATAAAAAAGGGCACATCAGTGCCCTTTTTTTATAGCAAAAATAACTTACCCTGCCAGACCGACATAGACGTTCTGCACGTCATCATCAGCATCAATCGCATCGAGAAAGGCTTCTACTTCAGCGCGTTGCTCGTCATTTAAACTTACCGGGTTGTTGGCCCGGTACACCAGTTTGGCGGTTAGCACGTTATAGCCAAATTCTGGTAGTGCTTTGGCAACCATATCTAAATCAGTGGCCTCGGTTAAAAAAACTACTTCGTTCTCTTCGCTATCATCAGAGCTTTCAAAATCCTGGGCACCGGCTTCGATTGCGGCCAGTTCAATATCGGCATCGCTGCTTGTGGCCTCTGCTTCAATCTGGCCTAAGTGTTTAAAGTCCCAGGATACGGCGCCAGAGGTGGCGAGCTGACCCTTGCGGAATAACTGGCGAATACTTTGCGCACTGCGGTTTTTATTGTCGGTTAAGCACTCAACGATAACCGGTACCTGATGCGGCGCAAAACCTTCATACACCACGGTTTCATAGTTGGCGGGGCCATCCAGTAAACCAGCGCCTTTTTTGATGGCTCGCTCCAGGGTGTCTTTAGGCATTGAGGCTTTTTTTGCAGTTTCAATGGCAGAGCGTAATTTGGAATTCATATCGGGATCGGCGCCATTACGAGCCGCAACGGCGATTTCTTTCGCCAGCTTGGTAAAAATACGGCCCTTGGCGTTCGCCGCGTCTTGTTTATGTTTGGCTTTCCATTGTGCGCCCATTATTGCGCTCCTGTATTGTCAGTAGTAAATCGAACAGGGCGCTAGTCTAGCCAATTGCAGGGTTTTATAGCAAGCTTAAGCAGGCTAATCAGCAATTCAATTTTAGCGCGGTTTAAATAAAGCCCAGAGTACTAAACTAAATGTGCAGCATATACGTTTAACCAGCGGCAACACGCAACGACAAATATGATTACGAGTATCAGACAGCAGGCAGGGCATGTATGGCAATAACTCCTATTAAAGCAGTGGTGTTTGATTTAGACGGTACTCTGGTCGACTCCCGGCTCGACTTTGCGGCGATCTGTAATGATATCGGCTGGCCTGTAGGCACGCCACTGCTGGAGGAATTGGCCACCGTAAGTTGTACGGTTGAGCGATCACGGGTAGAGCAGATTATCCATCAACATGAACTGGCGGGTGCTGACGCGGCCAGTTGGATCCCCGGAGCCCTGGAAAGTTTGCAACAATTAAAGCAACAAGGCTGGCCGCTGGCTATTCTTACCCGCAATATGCGCAGCGCCACCGCGCGGGTGATAGACAGGTTGCAGATCCCGATAAGCCTGGTGCTGACCCGCGAAGATTGTGCGGCCAAACCTGATCCTGCCGGGCTGCATATCATCGCAGAACAGTTACAGGTTAGCTGTGCTGAAATTCTGTATGTCGGAGATTATTTGTTTGATTTGCAGGTTGCAGCAAATGCAGGCAGTCTATCCTGTTTATACCTCAATGGTCTTAATCAGCAATTTGCAGCACAAGCTGATTATCAGATTGCACATTTTGACCAGCTACCAGATCTGGTCAGCAAATTACGTTAACAATGTTGCTGGCTAATTCCGCTATTTAGTTGCATTTGCGTCCTTAAAGCCCCTATATTAGCGCCATAATAAAAAATCAGGATAGAGTAGTTTGCTGGCACGGTTAAAAAGTAATTTCTACCTGGCAATGTTAAGTCTGGTAGGGCTGATGATTACGGTTTGCGTTACGCCATACGGTATTTACCGCTTACTCAGCGGTAATATTGTGGTGGGTGTCTCCGATCTGGTGATGGTACTGGTCAGCATCTGTTGCGTTATTTTTGCCTGGCGAACGGATAATACCAAAGGCCCGGGCCTGGTAATGGCAGTCGTTTTTTGTGTGGGGGTTATCCTTGTCTGTATTAACCTGGGTGTAGATGGCTTATTCTGGGTTTATCCTTTTATCGTCTTTACTTTTTTTCTGGTCTCCCCGTTAAAAGCTTTGGTGCTGTTGTTAGGTTCAGTTTCGGTGTTAGTGGCGTACTCTCTGCTCAATTCGGGGCAGATTTTTGCATCGTTTTTTCAGTTAGGTTCATTTACTGTCACCAGTTTTGTCACCAGCCTGTTTGCTTATATGTTTGCGTATCGCACGCAAACTCAGCGTGAAGCGTTAAAGCTGCTGGCCACGACCGATAGTCTGACCGGTGCAGCCAACAGACGTACGTTGGATGACGCGTTGATAACCGCAATAAGCCAGCGTAAAAAAGCCGGTACTGAATATGGCCTGATGCTGCTTGATCTCGATTTTTTTAAGCAAATAAACGACAACTATGGGCATAAAGCGGGCGATGAAGTTTTAACTGAACTGGTGCCAGTGCTGAAGAAAATGGTGCGCCAGCATGATGCAGTATACCGGTTTGGCGGCGAAGAGTTTGTGGTACTGCTTGCTGATATTAAACATGCTGATCTGCAAAAGCTGGCCGAAAAGATCAGGCTTGGAGTTAACCAGCACTTAAGTTTGCCTGATGGTAAAAAGTTAACCACCTCTATCGGTATTGCGCTACTGCAAGATGACGAGAGTTGGGAGAGTTGGTTACACCGGGCAGATCTCGCCTTGTATCAGGCTAAGCATCAAGGCCGGAATAAAGTGGTGGCGGCCTAGCGACACCAGGTGTCGCCAGCCAGATACGGTCGTAAGACAGGCGCCAGATTGTTCATAACCTGCAGCGGTAGTGCTGAGGTGAAGCTAAATTGTGCTGCGTTAGCATCCGGCACATAAGCCGTCAGTACGCCAAAGTGTTTATCCCCCAGATAGAACGCAAAGGTTGCAGTGCGATTAACTGCTTTAGAGCTGACCTGCTGCCCTTTGGTATTGAGTTGTACCAGCCGGTTGTCCCCCGTGCCGGTTTTTCCGCCGATCAACAGGTTATCTGTGGTGTAGCTATTATTTAGCCGTCGGCCAGTACCATTACTAACTACCTGATGTAAGGCGTTCCTTACTGTTAATGCCACCTCCGGGTCTAGCACTTGCTGATCTTGCGATGGCTGGCGCCTGAACTGGGTATGGTAGGGGGTATTAGTGGCAAACGACAACTCATCAATGCGGATGGTGGGAAGCTTTTTGCCGTTATTAATAATAATACCCATTAATTCAGCCAGTGCTGCTGGCCGATCTCCTGAACTGCCCAGGGCAGTGGCAAGGGAGGGCACCAAATAATCAAACGGATATCCCAAACGTTGCCAGCGGTGATGCAGATCCCAGAATGCTTCTATTTCCAGCATATTGCGAATACGATTATCCCGTGCACTACGAAAACGGGTTTTAAATAGCCACTGGTAAACCTCTTGTCTTGTATCGCTGCTATCGGCAATGGCCATTTTTAGCGTCGCGTCAGGCGTTGCGTGTAAATAGCTTAGCAACCATAGCTCCAAAGGGTGGCTGCGGGATAGGTACGCCCGATCGGGTAAATCAAAAGTATTGTGCTGATATTTAGCATAGAGCTTTAACAAGTCGTCGTTGCCTGTGCTATTGCCAAACTGCTGCTGCATGACGCTGAGAAATTGCTCTGCTGTGGCCTCTGGTTGTATCGTTAAAAAAGCCACGGCCAGTCGTTCTGGTGTCTGTCTGCTACTGGCAAGATAAACCTGCAGTCGCTGCTCTGTGGTTTTTTGATTATATTTTTGCCAGAAACGGCGGATATAGGTAGTGCCTTCGCGGTCTGCAAAGCGTCGCAGATACTGGTCGCGTTGCGGGTTGCTGTCATCTGCCAGCAGCTGATAGCTGCTGTTTTCGCCATGATAGATACTGTAGTTGACGATATCCTGCAACAACCGGACAAAAGGCAAATTGATAGAATGTTGCAGCGCTTCGGCCACGGTGGGCTTCATCACATTTTCTTCTTTGCGAAAGTTGTTAAAGGTATGCAAGCCCCCGCCGGTTTGAAAGCTTTCTTGTGGATTGGCACTGTAGCGCCGCTCTAATGCCTGCTGCAACATAGCATCAAGCCTGGCACCGGGGTTATCAATTAGAAAAGCTACTGCCCAGGCGGTTAGATTATCCTGCGGCGCAATATTGATAAACTGCAAGGTGTCGGTCGGCTCTTCACTATAAAGACGGTGCAACTCAGCGATAATCTCCAGATAACTTATCAGCACCCTAAGTTTTGCAGTAGAACCTAGTTCCAGTTTACTGGCATCGTTTAAATCAAAGGGTTGGTCAGTGGTATCGGTTTGTACCCGCACTTTATTGCCGCTGTCGGTGGCCTGATACAGAGTAAAGCTGTATTTAACCTGATGCTGTTGCCCTGGTTGTAATAAGCGCTCGGCAAACAGTCCGGCTTGTTCTGCAGTATTGAAATCGTTGAGCTGACGTAATTGCCGACTGATGTCACGTTGCAACTGGCTATGCAATGTGGTCTGGCTACTCAAATCAAGTCTGTCCAGTTGATATAGGTTTTGAGTAAGTAACTGACTGAGTCGGGTGCGCACCATAGTGACTGCTTTAAAATCGTCACCCCGGACTGCCATCGGTGCTGGCTTGCCGTTAAAATGTAACGTCTGTTTAATGGCTTTGCTGGCCAACGCATCGGGTAGTAACGCTTGCTGGCGCATCAAATTCAGATGGCTGTTTACCAGTTGTTCCAGATCGTCGCGCCCCTGCAGCAGATAATAAGATGGCCTGCGCTGCGCTATTATCAGTGCCAATACCTGTTTTAACGCCAGTGCTTGCTCTTCGGTATAAGGCTCTGCCATTTGCAAAAGTTGATTGACCCGGGCTGGTTCTGCACCAAACCAGGCAAATAACCCTTCCCCTATGCCATTAACTTCACCGTAGGTTGCTGTTGCCGCTAACGGTACCGTGTTGACGTAGTCCAGCACAATTCTCTCACGGCTTTGCTGCGTATCAACACCGTGCTGATATGCCCGGACACTGGCTGACACCAACTGCTGTGCTTTATCAGTGATGTCTGAGGTTAAGCCCTGTGGGCTATGCCGGTATTTTTCCAGTTGGGTTGCCAGTGTACTACCGCCAGCAGCGTTAGCCGGGATGCCAACTGCTCGTTGCAACTGCGACCAGATAGCTGCGCCAAGCCGTGGGAAATTAATCACCGGATTGGCATGAGGATGCGTTGGCGAGAGCAAAGTGCGATCTTCAACAAACAGCAAACTTTTTACCAGCAGCGGTGCAATACTCTGCAAGCTGTCAAACTGAAATGCCGGCGATCTGCTCTGGTACATTTGCTGCTGCTGGCAGCTTTGAATACTTAGCCCGGCATGATTTTTTTCGGTATAGGGCGGCGAGAAACCATGCTTTACATAGCGAAGCAGGTCCTCAGAAAACTGGCTTTGTTGGGTAATAGCAAAACCTGAATTTTGCAGTTTGCTACTCCATACCGGTAATTCAGAATAACCAAAGCGTTGATCGAAAGGCCCTGCTGATGGAAAACGGATTTGGGTGGTGGGCCCGCTTTGCACCTGATAAGTCAGTTTTGCTGCGTACCAATGCCACAAAGTTGATTGATAAAAATGGTTTCGGCTTTCCTGATACAGCGCCACTAAAATAAGCAGCACCAACAGTATCAATAGCCAGGGTAAATAGCGAAATGGCGGCATCGGTGGCGCGATAGCAGGCTTCTCGCGCACGTTATCAAATTTTATCCGGTTAACGGGCGGTTTAGCATTCAGCGTTGGCTCAATTCTATGCGATTGGCCTCGTGGTTCACTCATACTATCCGTTTAGTCCCCATATTTTTCGTGACGGAGGGCATCCGCCCGCGTTGCCCGCTCTGGTTCGGCAGTTACCTGCCACCCTTGTAAATTTTGATTAATCAACTGGTAAAGTGCCGTAATATGCGCGGGCCGATCGTTTAACGCGCTGATGTACTGATATTGCTCGCCACCTGCTTCCATAAAGTATTCGTGGTTTTCTTCGCCAATCTCTTCAATGGTTTCCAGACAATCGGCAGCAAAGCCCGGGCAAAAAATCTGCACCGATTTAACACCCTGAGCAGGCAGGGCTTTTAAGGTTTCATCGGTGTAGGGTTTTAGCCATTCCTCACGGCCAAAACGTGACTGAAACGTGGTCATATAGTCATCTTTCGCCAGCCCCAGCGCCTCTGCTATTAAGCGGGAGGTTTTGTAACATTCGCAGTGGTAAGGGTCACCGTTTAATAAATAGCGCTTGGGAATGCCGTGGTAAGAGAACATTAATTTTTCGCTACGGCCATGCTCGTTCCAATGCTCTTTTATTCGCTCTGCACAAGCGGCAATAAAACCGGCATTGTCATGATAGTGCGAGATAAAGCGTAGGTCTGGCAGCCAGCGGCGCCGGGTGAAATCATGGGCTAGCTCATCGAAGGTAGAGCCCGACGTGGACGCTGAATACTGCGGATATAACGGTAATACCAGGATCTTGCGCACACCCGCGGCAAACATTTTGTCGAGCACCGAGCTAAATGAGGGGTTGCCATAACGCATGGCAAAATCGACCACGACATCTGTTCTGCCATCTTTCGCAAACTGGCTGGCAATCGCTTCAGCTTGTGCTCGGGTGTGGAACAGTAAAGGCGAGCCTTGCTCGGTAAAAACGGTGGCATAGGCTTTGGCTGAGCGCCGTGGCCTGATCCTTAAGATAACGCCGTTTAAAATAAGCCACCATAGCAGACGCGGAACTTCCACTACCCTCGGGTCGGATAAAAACTGCTTCAAATACCGCTTTAATGCCTTTGGTGTCGGCGCATCAGGTGTACCCAGATTGGTTAAAAGCACCCCAATCTTATCCGGGCTGCTGTGCTGGTAATTCGGGTTATTAATAAAAGCCATAATGGTCACTTTCAGATGCTGAAATAAAGAGTCTGGCGTTACGCAGCAGACAACCGATTGGTTTGGTTAGCGTGATTGATATGGTAGCAGTTTCGGATAATTAAAAGTATTGAAAAAACGTGCTATGGTACTGAATTAATGTCTCAACAGCGGCACACTATGAATATTTCGCAACCCACTTTTATTCGTAAAGTCCTGGCTTATATTATCGGATTAATTATTGCGGCTGCCCTTTGCAGTGTCGTGCAAAGCCAGTTTAATTTAATGGCGATAGCCTCCCTAGTTGAACAGGTATCGCTCAGCGACTGGCTGTATACCGTGTGGTTTGATTTGCAGTCGTTTGCACCGATAATGTTGGTTATTCTGGCTCCGGTGCTGTTGCTGTCATTAATTGCCTGTCGTTTACTGCGGCTTTTAATTACGATAAATGTGTTGTGGCTGGCTGTGATGATCACGGTCGTGGCGCTGCTGCTGGCATTAAGCTTAATCAATACCTTGGCACCAATGCCAACCTTAATTGCTGCCAGTCGCGGTGTTGCCGGTAGCCTGGCGTTGGCGTTATCTGCTGCTGCCGGCGCCGCCATATATGTCAGTTTAACGCGCAACAGTGAGGCCAAAAATGGATAAACTAATGAAAGGCCGTGTGCTGTTAGCCATGATGCTAGTAACCACAGTGCTATCGGCCCCTGTGCTATCGACAACGGCGCTGTCGACAACCGTGCAATCAGCAAAAGTGCAGGAGTTGCCTTATCAGGTAACTATCGTGGCTGAGGATCTGAATTACCCCTGGTCGCTGGCGTTTATGGCAGACGGCAGTTATTTAGTCACTGAACGTACCGGCAAATTAAAACACTTATCTGCAAAGGGAACCTTACTTGCAGAGGTAGCGCCGGCCTTACCGGGTTTATACGTCGCAGCACAAGGGGGGGTATTGGAAGTATTGCTGCCTGCTGCGTTTCATCAGAACCAACAGCTGCTACTCAGTTATGTCTGTGGTGACGATAAGGCCAATACGCTTTGCCTGGCATCAGCTCGCTGGCAACAGGGACAGTTAACCGATATTCAGCAGATTTTTAAGGCCAAACCCTATCGGCAGGGGGCGGCTCATTATGGCGGGCGCATGGTGCAGCTGCCTGACAACAGTATTTTATTGACCTTGGGCGATGGCTTTGATTATCGCGAGCAGGCGCAAAACCCTGCTAACCATTTGGGAAAAATAATCAGGCTGCAGTCAGATGGCAGTATTCCGGCTGACAACCCCTTTGTCGGCCAGGCCGGCTTTGCCAGTGAAATTTATAGTATGGGCCATCGCAACGTGCAGGGGATCGTCTGGGATAATGCAGCTAACAGGGTATACAGCCACGAGCATGGTCCACGCGGCGGCGATGAGTTGAATATTATCGAGCCGGGTAAAAACTATGGCTGGCCAGTGGCGACCCGTGGTATTGATTATACCGGCGCCAGAGTATCGCCGTTCCGGCAGTACCCGGGTATGCAGGAACCGATCTGGCACTGGAGCCCTTCGATTGCGCCAGCGGGCATGACGCTGTATCAAGGTAGCTTATTTGCTAATTGGCAGGGCGATCTGTTTGTAACCGCACTGGCAGGTAAAGCGTTGCATCATTTGCAAATAAAAGAGGGTAAGGTCGTTGCCGAGCAGAAATTACTGACTGAACGCAACCAGAGGTTGCGGGATGTTCGTACCGGGCCGGATGGCGCCTTGTATCTGTTAACCGACAGCGACAAAGGCCAGTTACTGCGCCTGAGCCCGCAACCTGAGCCTGCAACAAGCGCTCAGGTACAGTAAACAAGCTTTATCAGTGCTGATGGCCACCTTCGCCATGGGCATGGCCATGAGCGATTTCTTCTGCAGTGGCAGGGCGCACGTTTAATATTTCAACCTTAAAGGTCAGGGTTTTGCCGGCGAGCGGGTGGTTAACGTCAATTTGTGCTTTAAACATCCCAACTTTTACCACGGTAACCTGACGCTGACCTTCTTCGGTCTGGATCCAGGCTTTCATGCCGGGCTTCCACTTTTTAGCACCATGCAGGTATTTCACCTGAATGTCCTGAATCGCATTGGTTTGTACTTCGCCATAAGCGTCGGTCGGTGCCAGCGTCAGCTCCAGCGTGTCGCCTGCAGCCTTACCCTCTAAAGCGGCTTCTAACTTAGGCAACATTTGCTGCTGACCATGCATATAAAGTAAGGGAGCACTGCCTTTAGAGCTTTCCAGCTCGCCGGTTTCATCGCTTAAGGAATAGTGAAACTGGACCACGGCATTTTCGCTGATATTCATTGCGGTATTCTTTTAATTTAGTGGAGTGAGAACGGCATTATAACGACTTGGCAGCCAAAACCGAAGTGGCTGATAGAAATTCCCCGCTGCAGTGACCGGAATAACCACTGGCAGCGGGGGAGGGCGCGTTGCTAATGGCTAGCTGGCGGCTTTCATTTGCTCAATAAAGGTTTTCAGCTCGCTAAGCAGTTTATCGGGCTGCTCTAGATTTTGCTCCAGAATTTTCACAATGGCCGAGCCGCAAATAGCACCGGCAGCACCGCTTGCGATGGCATCGGTAACCTGAGCGGGGGTTGAAATACCAAAACCCAGCAACGGCGGCGCCGGATTATAGGCTTTAATCCGGGCAATTAACTCGGCCGTTGGCATCGCAGCCTTGGTTTCTGCACCGGTGACGCCGGCGCGGCTTAGTAAATAAGTATAACCGCGGCCATAAGAGGCAATAGCGCGCAGGTCATCGTCATCCACGTTTGGTGGCACGATGTAAATAGGGGCAATGTTATGGGCCATGGCTGCCTGGCGAAACATTTTACTTTCATGCAACGGCACATCGGCAATGAGTACCGAGTCGACCCCGGCAGCGGCTGCCTGGCTGTAAAAGGTATCTAAGCCTCTGGCCATCACCAGATTAGAATACAGCAGTAAGCCAATTGGGATATCGGCGTTGTATTCGCGGATTTTGCGGATAATCTCAAAGCTGATCCCCGGGGTAACGCCGGCTTTCATCGCCCGCAGATTGGCGTTCTGAATTGTCGGGCCATCTGCTATCGGATCGGAGAACGGAATACCCAGCTCCAGTGCATCGGCACCACCGTCAATTAACGTTTTGATGATCTCAAACGATAACTCCGGCCCAGGGTCGCCTACGGTTACGAAGGGCACAAAAGCGCCGCGCTGTTGCTCTGATAATCGGGCAAACATTTGTTGATAACGTTCCATTTAGTGCGCTCCCTTTTTGCTATTCGTGGCATCGTCTGCGGCAGCCTGCTCGGCGGCTTGTTCGGTCAGAATGCTATGCACATGGCTCAGGTCTTTATCGCCACGACCCGATAAATTAACCAACAACACCATGGGTTCAGTTGCCTCTTTGGCCATTTTAAGAGCATGTGCCAGTGCATGCGAGCTTTCGAGTGCCGGGATAATCCCTTCAGCCATGGCTAAATGCTGAAAAGCGGCGAGCGCTTCATCGTCATTTACTGCAACATACTCAGCGCGGCCAGTTTGTTGTAAATGGGTGTGCTGTGGGCCGACCGCCGGATAATCGAGACCAGCAGAGACTGAATAGGACTCTTCAATCTGACCATCACTGGTTTGCATAATGGCGGTAAATGCACCGTGTAAAATGCCGTAGCTACCGGTACTTAAAGCGGCACCGTGCTGGTGGGTATTAATGCCTTTGCCGCCCGGCTCCACGCCAATCAGCCTTACTCCGTCTTCTTTAATAAAGTCCGCAAAAATACCAATGGCGTTTGAGCCACCGCCAACACAGGCAATAACGGCATCAGGTAATTTACCTTCGGCTTTAAGAATTTGCTGTTTCGACTCTTCACCAATCATTTTCTGAAATTCCCGTACTATGGTCGGGAACGGGTGCGGGCCTGCGGCGGTACCCAGCATATAATGGCTGGTATCGTAGCTGGCTGACCAGTCGCGCATGGCTTCATTCACCGCATCTTTTAAGGTGCCGGAGCCGGCGGTAACCGGAATAACGGTGGCGCCCATCAGCTTCATCCGGAACACGTTTGGTTGCTGGCGTTCAATGTCCTTGGCACCCATGTAAATCCGGCACTTCAAGCCCAGTAACGCACAGGCTAAGGCAGTGGCAACGCCATGCTGGCCGGCGCCAGTTTCGGCAATAACTTCTTTTTTACCCATCCGCTTGGTCAGTAATGCCTGGCCCAGTACCTGGTTGGTTTTATGGGCGCCGCCGTGCAGTAAGTCTTCCCGTTTCATATAAATTTTCACCAAAGGGTTAGGTGATAAATTGCGACACAGGGTTAGTGGGGTCGGCCGGCCGGCATATTCTGTTAGCAGTTGCTGAAATTCAGCATCAAATGCCGGGTCTTGTAGCGCATCAACAAAGGCTTGTTCCAGTTGTTTTAGCGCAGGCACCAGCAGTTGCGGCACAAACATGCCACCATACTGGCCAAAGTAAGGGTTTAATTTTAGCTCGCTCATAATACTTCTCTCTGCGTTGTCTGCGTTGTCTGCTCAGCCTTCTTCGAGTGCTTAGTCTGCTCAGAAGAGGGGGCGTCCCGGTACTGGAACGCGCGTATCGCGGTAAAAGCCGCTTGTATTTTAATACTGTCCTTTATGCCAGGCGCACTTTCCAGGCCTGAATTCATATCTAAGCCGGCCACGGGCAGGGTAAGCGCCTCGCTGACATTGTCCGGTGTTAAGCCGCCGGCCAGCATTACCGGCAAATCCGTCAGTGTATCCAGTGGTTGGCGTAACAACTGCCAGTTAAATACCTGCCCGCTGCCACCATGGGATGCCGGGTGATAGGCATCCAGCAACAGCCGGTCGGCCAGTTTAGTGAATTCCGGCAAGGTATCAGCCACCCGGTATGCTTTCCAAATCTGGCAACCCGCAGGTAAGGCTGCGCGCAGTGCCGTAATGTCCTGATCTGTCTCACTGCCATGCAACTGCACGGCATGCAATTGCAGCGTTTTGGCCATTTGCGCAATGTCACTGACAGCGGCATCAACAAATACCCCGACAAAGTGAAGCGGCGCGGCCTTTATCAGCTCGCTGGCCAGTTCTAAATTAATGCAGCGCTTGGAAGCGGGCGCAAAAATAAGACCGCCATAGTAGGCGCCGGCGGCAAAAGCGGCTGTAACGTCTTCTGCCCGGGTTAAACCACATACTTTGTGCTCGCCGACAATAAGTTTACGGGCTGCTGAGGCTAAATCTGTTTCCGCCATCAGCGAGCTACCCACTAAGAACGCATCGGCAACCGGCTGTAAATAACGAACTTGCTGATTGTTATAAATACCCGACTCTGATACCACCGTAACCCCATCCGGGATCAGCTTTGCAAGCAGAAAACTGGTATTAAGGTCAGTGCTAAGGTCACGCAAGTTACGGTTATTTATGCCAATTAAATTAGCACCAAGCGCCACTGCACGGCGGGTTTCTGCTTCATTGCTTACTTCCGTCAGCACCGTCATATTCAGTTTGCTGGCAAGTTCAGCCAGTGGCCGGTAAGCCTCGTCACTTAATACCGATAACATTAGTAATACGGCATCGGCACCCTTTAGCCGCCCCAGATAAACCTGATAAGGGTCAATGATAAAGTCTTTATGTAGCAATGGTTTATCGCTAAGCTGGCGCATCTTCGCCAGATTTTGATAACTGCCCTGAAAAAAATGTTCATCAGTCAGTACCGAGATGCAATCGGCGTAAGTGTTATAGACCTGGCTAATGTCGGTTAAATCAAAATTCTGCCTGATTAAGCCTTTGGAAGGAGAGCCTTTTTTACACTCCAGAATAAACCGGCTGCCAGGCTGCTGAAGTGCCGCTAAAAAGCCGTTGCTGCTGGGTGTGACTTGCCCAATAAACTGCTCAAGCGGCGTTGCCTGCTTTAACAGCGCTACCTCTGCTTTTTTATGCTCAATAATTTTGGCCAGTACGCCGGTTAACTGTTCATCGCTTTGCTGTGTGCTGATAAGTTGCTCAGCCATGGCCTGATACCTCGTTATCCACGTTATTGTTACTGATAGCTTTAAATCGTTGCAAGGTGTGCATCGCCTTGCCACTGGCCAGGCATTCCAGTACCGCCAAGGTATTGGTTATCAAATTGTCGCCTCGCCCGGCAATTTTCAGCATGGCCGCGACATTCATTGCGACCGCCTCGTTATGAGCGCGTTGCCCGCTACCATTAAGAATGGCCAGAGTAGCCGCCGCATTCTCTGAGGGCATGCCACCTGCCAGGCTGCTTAAGGGGTGTTCAGTCAAACCAAAATCGGCAGGACTGAGCGTAAACTCGGTTATTTCGCCGTCTTTTAGCTGACAAACATTCGTTTTGCCATGCAGTGCTATTTCATCACAGCCGCTGCCATGCACCACCCATGCTGCTTTAGTGCCCAATTGCTGCAAGGCTTCTGCCATTACCCGGCACAGTGCCGGATCATACACCCCTAGCAGCTGAAAATCAGGTGCTGCCGGGTTAACCAGCGGGCCCAGCAAGTTAAACAGCGTACGGCTTTTTAACGCCTGGCGCACGGGCATCGCGTGTTTGATACCTGCATGGTACAAGGGCGCAAATAAAAAGCTGCAGTTGCTTTGCTTAAGCGTGTTGGCGGCCTGCGCTGGCGATTGTTGTATATTAATACCCAGTTGTTCCAGTAAATCAGCTGAGCCTGAGCTGGATGACACACTCCGATTGCCATGTTTAATCACCGGCAAGCCCATGCAGGCACCGACAATCGCTGCGGTTGTTGAAATATTAATGGTATTGCTGCCATCGCCACCGGTGCCGCAGCAGTCAATACTGCCGGCGACTTTACCTGGAAAAGGTTGGGCGGCCTGGCGCAGCGCTTTGGCCGCACCGGCGATTTCATCAGCAGTCTCACCACGCATTTTCAGGGCAACCAATAACGCCGTAAGCAACACCGGCGTTACTTCACCCGCTACTACCGCGCTAAAAAATTCAGTGCTCTGACGCTGGCTTAGCGGTTCGCCAGATAGTGCCTGTTGTACCAGCTTTAGCGACGTTGCCTGCTGACTTTCCTGGGTGTTTTGCTGCGCAAGAACCTGTTGTTGGCTACTCATGCGTCACTCCTTAATAAATAACCAATACTTTGTTGCAGTAGTGGCTTGCCCAACGTGGTCAGGATAGATTCCGGATGAAACTGAAAGCCCAGCATCCGCTGTTGTTCATGAATAATGGCCATGGGGATATGTCGGTCCATGCCGATGCAAGTTAAGGTATTGGGCAGCTCTGTTGCCATTAGGGAATGATAACGAGCTACTGAAAACGGATTGGGCAGGCCTGCAAAAACCGGATGTGCTGTAACACTAATACTGGCGGTTTTGCCATGGACGGTTTCGCCGGCACGGCCAACGATACCACCATAATGCTCGGTAATGGCCTGATGGCCGAGACAAATTCCCAATACCGGATAAATGCCCGCCACTTGCTTTAATAATGCAGGCATAGAGCCGGCATCTGAGGGCGCGCCAGGCCCGGGTGACAGTACCAGGATTACCGGACCGGTTTCCTGCTGCATTTTCTGAAAAATGTAGTCTGCAGGCACAGTATTGCGGTATAGCTTAATGGCATAGCCTAACTGGGCAAACTCATCAACCAGGTTGTAGGTAAAGGAGTCGATATTGTCGAGTAAATACAGGGTGGTTATCATGCTTTTCTGCTCCTTGCTCACCGGTTAATGTCCTGCTGCCATGATGGCGCTGATCACGGCTTGTGCTTTATTACGGGTTTCCTCAGTTTCCAGTTCGGCTACCGAATCAAATACCACGCCGGCGCCAGCCTGAATATAGGCTTTTTGATTGGCAACATAGGCCGAACGGATAACAATACAACTGTCGAAGTCACCATTGCCGGTTAAATAACCGACAGCGCCGCCATAACTGCCGCGCCGCTGCTGTTCTACCTGGCGGATAAGCTCTGCCGCTTTCACTTTTGGGGCGCCTACTAAGGTACCCATGTTCATGCAGGCCTGATAGGCATGCAAGGCATCCAGCTCTGGTTTAAGAGTGCCGATAACCCGGGAGACCAGATGCATCACATACGAGTAGCGATCCACTTTTAGCAGCTCTTTAACATAGCGACTGCCCGGCACACTGATCCGGGCCACATCATTGCGGGCTAAATCAACCAACATTAAATGTTCGGCTTTTTCTTTTTCGTCCTGACGCAGCTCCAGTTCAATGCGGCTGTCTAAATCACGGTCGATACTGCCATCCGCTTTAAAACCACGTCGGCGGGTACCGGCAATCGGGTATATTTCAACCTGGCGGTTGCTGGCGGTAAATTTCAGCGCAGACTCGGGAGATGCCCCAAATAACTGAAAAGCAGGGTCTTTTAAATAAAACATGTAAGGGCTGGGATTAAGCTGCTTTAATTTGGCATAGGCCGCCAACGGGTTGAGGCAGGGCAGGCTGAAACAGCGTGATGGCACCACCTGAAACACATCACCACTGACAATGTGCTCTTTAAGTGCTTCTACCTGCTGACTGAATTTCGCATCGCTGATATCAACCTGCAACTGGCTGTCATCGCCAGGCTTGCCTGCAGTTAATGGTTCGGCGGCCGCCAGGCGGTGCTTTAACTGCTCCAGTCGTTTGCCTATGACAAAATAGGTAGCCGGGGCATGTTCACCACAAAACACATTACCAATCAGCTGGCTTTGCTGGCGTTGATGGTCCAGCACCAACAGCGTTTCTGCCAGATAAAACAGATAATCAGGACACTGATTATTACCGTTGCCCACCTCTGGCAGCTGCTCAACATTGGCCACCATGTCATAGCCGATAACACCTGCCAGCATGATTGAAAAGTCTGGCTCATCGCCTGTGGTGGCATTATGGCTGGTCAGTTGGTGTTGTATTACCCTTAATACCGAAAACGGGTTAGGTTGAACGAGCCGGCTTACTTCATCCAGTAACGGGTCGGGTTGACTAAAATTCAGCGTTAATGTGGTTTGGTTTTGGCTTACTTTGGCAAAATTTGCCAGCTTGTCTGCCAGAAATGGCAATAAGGTAGCCCCGTTCTGGCTAAGTGCGGTCACATTCACCTGCATGCCATTACATTCAATGCGCAGCGCGGCATCAACCAGCATCAGGCTTTTCAGGTTGTCTTTACTGTCAATTTCTGCTGACTCAAGCAGCACCGCACCGTTGCTGTCGGTACTTAAGCTGGCAAAGCTGGCCAGGGCATCGCTCTGGTATGGCACCGGCATGGTAATACTGGCAACTTCGCCTTGCTGGTCGGTAATATGGCTAAAAATCATATCGTTAAGTCTCTTAAAATGAAAAAACCCGCTTCTTATCAGGAAACGGGCTTACGTAATTAAAGCGAATACAACGCCTACACACGCCCGCAGGGTATGTGCCACCACCAGTTAGTCAGGTTAAAGGCTGCTGTATTTGACATATAATTTAATCAACGGTTATTACAATAATATGGGCACATAAAACCGCGATTTTTGTTGCGGGTCAAGTGCTGTTTTGTTCTAAGCTAGAAATAAAAGCGTATAAGCGGCCAGAAGGCCCTATTTCGCGGCAGTTTGCTTTAGCTCAGTCAGCTGTTGCCAAATTTTTTCGCTCTGCTCGGTTAAATCAGCATACAAGCGCATATCACCATTGCGCTGGGCGTGCATGGCTTGTTCCAGTTTACTGTCGTAGGCTTTACGCAATTTTTTTTCAGGGTTGGGTTTTAAAAAGCCGAACATGCTCGTGCCTCGCGTTGGTTTGTATTGTTGAACAATACGCACGCTTCGCGGTTCTGGTTCAAACTGGGTTAACGGCTGATGCTTTGCCAAATGCCGGGCCTGTGCGACAATAGCGGCCTGAAACTGAGGTGCCGATGAAATTTGATTTACACAGCCATACCCATTGCTCTGACGGTGTATTGTCGCCAGCCGAACTGGTGCTGCGTGCGACAGAGCGGGGCGTGGATGCGCTAGCCATTACCGACCATGATACGGTAGCCGGATTAACGCCTGCCAGAGAAGCCATCAGCGAATACCAGTTGTCGCTGCAGCTGGTTAATGGGGTGGAGATATCCACCCGCTGGCAGCAGCTGGAAATACATATTGTTGGCCTGAATATAAACCCAGACTGCCCGTTGTTTTTAAGCCGGCTAGCATCGCAACAGCAAAGACGGCTGGAGCGGGCAGAGGAAATGGCCCGGCGCTTGGAAAAAAGCCAGATCCCGGATGTGATGCCCGCAGTATTGGCCCTTGCCAATGGTGCGGCGCTAACCCGTACACATTTTGCCCGCCATCTGGTTAATATTGGTAAAGCCAGCTCGATTAATAATGTATTTAAAAAGTATCTGGGTCGCGGCAAAACCGGTTATGTGCCAAGCAACTGGGTAGAGATGGCCGAAGCGGTGCAATGGATCCACGATGCCGGTGGCGTTGCGGTGCTGGCACATCCATTAAAGTACCAGCTGACAACAAAATGGGTAAAGCGGTTGGCTGAGCAGTTTGCCGCAGCGGGCGGTGATGCGATAGAAATTATTTCACCGCAGCAAACCCCGGTGCAAAAACGCGAGCTGTGGGCGTTATGTCAGTTACATGGTCTAACGGCGTCAGTAGGTTCAGATTTTCATCAGCAAACCAGCTGGAATGATCTTGGAAAAAACCTATATTTAACAGACGATGTTAAGCCGGTCTGGCACAACTGGTCTCTTAACTGAAAGAAAAGGTAATTGAGAGCAAAGGTAACTTAGCTTGCAAGGCACAGGTTGCGCTGGTGCCAGGTTTATCTTAGGTAATAATAAATTAAAGCTGCCAGGCAGTTTACTAACAACAGAAGAACAAATAATGAGCCAATTTTTTCATATTCACCCCGAAAATCCGCAACAGCGTTTGCTGAAACAAGCGGTGCAAATTATTAAGCAGGGCGGTGTGGTGGTTTACCCTACTGACAGCGGTTATGCGCTGGGTTGTCATGTTGGTGATAAAAGTGCCATGGACAAAATTACCCAGATCCGCCAGATCAGCGGTGATCATCACTTTACCCTGATGTGCCGTGATTTATCAGAGTTATCGGTGTATGCCAAAGTAGAGAATACCGCGTTTCGGCTGATTAAAAATAATACGCCAGGGGCCTATACCTTTATCCTTCGCGGCACCAAAGAAGTGCCACGACGCCTGTTAAACGACAAGAAAAAGACGATTGGCCTGCGGATCCCGGAAAATAAAATTGCTCAGGCATTACTTGAAGAGTTGGGTGAGCCCTTGTTATCAACCAGCTTAATTTTACCAGGCCAGCAATTCGCCGAAGCCGATCCGGACGATATGCGTGCTCAGTTAGAACGCCAGGTCGATTTAATTATGCACGGTGGGGTCATTGGTGAAGACCCGACTACGGTGGTCGATTTATCTGAAGAGGGCGCGACGGTGCTGCGTGAAGGCCGTGGTGATCCCACGCCATTTCAGTAAGCGCAAATGAGCACGCCACCTGGCATTTTAACCATTCAGCAGCCATTGCCGCTAGCCTTTGTGCGTGGCGAGGCGGTGCATCAGCGGCCGGATGATTTATATATTCCGCCCGATGCGCTGGAAGTGATGCTGGATGCGTTTGAAGGGCCATTAGATTTTTTACTGTATCTTATTCGTAAGCATAAATTTGATATTGTCGATTTACCGGTGAATGAAATTACCCTGCAATATATGGAATATATTGATTTAATGCAGGGGCTGAACTTCGAACTGGCTGCCGAATATCTGGTGATGGCGGCTATGTTAGCGGAAATAAAATCACGTTTATTGCTGCCAAAACATACCCAACACGAAGATGACGAACATGATCCACGGGCTGAGCTTATTCGCCGCTTGCAGGAGTATGAAATCTATAAACAGGCCGCCAGCGAGCTGGATAGTCTGCCCCGGGACGAACGTGATCACTTTACAGCAAAGGCGGCACTTGCTGATAATTTCAGCCCTTTGGTTATTTTGCCTGAGGTTGAACTGAGTGAACTGGTGATGGCGTTAAAAAGCATTATGCAGCGCGCCAAAGATTTTCAGCACCATCATATAAAACGCGAGCATTTATCAACCCGTGAACGCATGAGCCGTATTTTAGATTTGTTACAACAGCGCCAGGGTTATCTGGTGTTTGAAGACTGTTTTGAATACAACGAGGGGCGCGAGGGCGTGGTAGTGAGTTTTCTGGCGATACTGGAGCTGACCAAGGAAAAAATGGTAGAGCTTACTCAGGTTGAAGCGTATGGCCAGATCCATGTCAAACTTGCCAGGGAGCTAGGCTGATGGCCCAGAAAATTAATGATATTCAACTGCTGCAATTAATTGAGGCGGCTATTTTTGCCAGTGAACAGGCGTTAAGTGTGGCTGAGCTACAGGCATCGGTGTTGCAACGTTTTACTGTCAGCAAAAGCCGGATTGATGCTACAATTCGCCAATTACAGCACGACTATAGTGCCCGCGGCATTATGCTGCTGGAAACCGCTTCTGGTTTTCGCTTTCAGACCCGGCCTGAACTTAGTGATGATTTGGCCCAGCTGTGGCCCGAACGTTCCGCCCGCTATTCGCGGGCAGTGCTGGAAACGCTGGCACTTATTGCTTACAAGCAGCCTTTAACCCGGGGTGAAATTGAAGAAGTGCGGGGCGTGACGGTGAGTAGCCAGATTATGCGCACCTTACTCGATCGTGGCTGGGTAAAAGTGGTTGGGCATAAAGAGGTACCGGGCCGCCCCGGTCTATATGCGACTACCGCGTTATTTTTAGATTATTTTGGCTTAAAAAGCCTCAGCGATTTGCCGCCTTTGCCGGAATTTACCGAGCTGACGGCTGATCTTCTTCCCACCGTCGAGATGACTGGAGAGTTACACTAATGAGTGATAAAAACAGCAGCGAAAAACTGCAAAAAGTATTAGCCCGTGCTGGTGTAGGTTCGCGCCGTGAAATGGAAGAATGGATTAGCAAAGGCCGGGTGACGGTTGACGGTAAACCCGCTAGCCTGGGTGATCGGGTACTCACCACTCAAGCCGTGCGGGTTGACGGCCATCCGGTGCAACTGGCCAGTGAAGAGCAGCAAATTTGCCGGGTACTGGCGTACCATAAGCCGGAAGGCGAAATATGTTCGCGAACGGATCCGGAAGGTCGACCCACGGTATTTTCCCGCTTACCCACCATTAAAGGGGCACGCTGGATCGCCATTGGCCGGCTGGATATTAACACCTCAGGTTTATTGTTGTTTACCACCGACGGTGAGCTGGCCAATCGGTTAATGCATCCCAAATTTGAAGTAGAACGTGAATACGCGGTGCGGGTATTTGGCGATATTAACGATGCCATGATCCAGCGCCTGCGCACCGGCGTTGAGCTTGAAGACGGCAAAGCCAACTTTAAGAAAATTAAAGCGCTGCCCGGTGAAGGGATTAACCGCTGGTTCCATGTGGTGCTAACTGAAGGCCGTAACCGTGAAGTACGCCGGATGTGGGAGTCACAAGGGGCGGTAGTTAGCAGGCTGATCCGGGTAAGGTATGGTGATTTACTGTTGCCCAAGCATATACCAGCTGGCGGCTACGCCGAGTATCCGCTGGATGAAGTGAATTATCTGCGTAAGTTAGTTCATTTGGGCGCGGAAGAGCAAACTATGGTAAAAAGCGAAGACCGTACCGAACGGCGTCGTCGCTTAGCCAGTATGAAGCGGGCGGTGCGCAAACATCAAATTGCAGAAAAAACACCAGCCAAAAAAGCCGAACCAAAACCAAAACCTGCTGCCAAGCCTCAACGCGCGCCAGCGAGCAAAGGCAAATCACCCCAGCGCCAGCCTACCAACAAAAAACCAACCAGGCAGGGCCAAAGCTAAACATTGACCATCGCTTAACTTTACAACAAGGCGCCCTGGCGCCTTTTTTAGTTTGTCGGCTTTAGTAAAGTAACCGTTAACTTTTAATTACAAAACAGGGCTGAGGATTGAGCTACAGTGAGTCAACTGGTAGCGATAAAAGGAGTAGGGAATGACAGTCAGACGATTTCTTTTCGGGTGTTGCCTGACTGCCTGTGTAGTGTTGATGTCGGCCTGTGGCGGCAGCAATTCGCC
>NZ_JBFJPY010000034.1:0-30819 GCF_041616895.1 Arsukibacterium sp. | reverse complement strand
GCTGCCAGGGCAAACCCGGCCAGTTGCTGGCAATGATGGTAAATCCGGCTGATAGTTGGGTATTCCAGAGTGTCGAGTTTAAAACGCAGGGCATTGTATACCTGCGGCACCAAGCATATATCAGCCAGGGTAATGCTGTCGCCATAACAGAACTCGCCAGCGGTGCGCAGCAAACGCTGCTCCAACGCGGTAAAGCCGGTGTGTAACCAGTGATGGATCCACTCGGTTTTCTGATCGTCAGTCAACTTTAGCGGCCCGGTTAAATACTGAAGCACCCGTAAATTATTGAGCGGATGTATATCGCAGGCAATATCCAGCGCCAGCGAGCGTACCTGAGCTTTTGCGGTAACATCTTCAGGCAGTAGTGCTGGCTCAGGGTAGCTTTCTTCAAGGTACTCAATAATTGCCAGCGACTGATTCAATGTCAGCTCACCATCCACATAGGTGGGCACCAACTGATTGGGGTTTAGCTGCTGATACTCTGCGCTATGCTGCTGACCACCGTCTTTTAACAGATGTACAGGAATGGTTTCAAAGCTGAGTTGTTTCAAATTCAGTGCGATACGCACCCGGTACGCGGCTGAAGACCGCCAATAGCTATAGAGTTTCATCGTGTTACCTTTAGCGCTCAGAACCCGCTGCTGCTACGTACATTTTTCCTGCGACACGCCGTGAACCCATCCATGGGGCTCGTTTATGAACTTAGTCCTTGAAGTTCCCCCTTTCGGGCCAGCGGAGCTGTTCAAATTCGTTCCTGACGAATTTGTCCGCCCATCCGGGGCTTCAACGGTCACAGAAAAAAGTACATCCGTATCCACTAGGCCTGTGGTTAAACCTTATATTGCACAACTTGCTGGTCGATAGCACCAAAAATACTGTGGCCATCGCTATCCAGCATCTCCATTTTAATGGTATCACCAAACTGCATAAAAGCAGTTGATGGCTTACCATCACGAATGGTTTCAATCATCCGGATCTCGGCAATACAGCTGTAACCTACGCCACCCTCGGTAATAGCAGTACCATATTCAGTGCCTTGTTTATTCGACACGGTACCCGAACCAATTACTGCGCCGGCACCCAGATTGCGGGTTTTCGCGGCGTGGGCAATAAGCTGACCAAAATGAAATGTCATATCAACACCGGCATTCGGCTTACCAAATGGCTTGCCATTATAGGTTGATAACAAGGGTAAATGTACCCGGCCATCCTGCCACTTGTCGCCCAGCTCATCCGGGGTAACAGCGACCGGACTGAAGCTTGAGGCTGGCTTCGAGTTAAAAAAGCCAAAGCCCTTAGCCAGCTCGTTAGGAATTAAACCGCGCAGCGACACATCATTGACCAGCATTAGCAGCCGTATTTTCTTAAGCGCCTGCTCCGGGCTTACTGCCATCGGTACATCATCAGTAACTATCGCTACTTCGCCTTCAAAGTCGATACCATGCTCGGTACTTATGGCCTCAATGGGATCACGCGGACCAATAAAATCGTCAGAGCCGCCCTGATACATCAGTGGATCGGTCCAGAAACTTGGCGGCATCTCAGAATTACGTGCCTTTCGCACCAGCTCTACATGGTTAACATATGCACTGCCATCTGCCCATTGATAAGCGCGAGGTAACGGCGACTCACACTG
This sequence comes from Arsukibacterium sp., assembly GCF_041616895.1. Taxonomy (GTDB): domain Bacteria; phylum Pseudomonadota; class Gammaproteobacteria; order Enterobacterales; family Alteromonadaceae; genus Alishewanella. Next base: position 29,183 of record NZ_JBFJPY010000034.1, on the reverse strand, counting down.
ATGTGCATTGAAGGCCATCTCGCCATCCAATGCACCGGCATTCAGTGCCTTAGACACTTGTTCAGCTTTTGGAGCCAGGCTCGCCCAGTTATCCAGTAATTGCTGCATGGTTTTTGCAATATCATCAATAGCGATACACCGGCTTAAATCACGGCTTACCACCACTAACTGACCATCGCGGGTATTATTTTTTAAACTTGCTAACTTCATATCAATCCTTAACTGTGTTCATACCTGAGGCTTGGTTTTCCAGCTGTTGACATAATCCGGATTTTCGGTCGCCAGCGCAGCTTCACCAAACGATAGCGCATCACGGGTATCCAGCATTACCGCCACTTCATCAGTAAACTTTTTCTTATACTCGCGCCCGGCAGCAAACGCTTTTGGATGAGGGCCATGAGTAAAACCAGCCGGATGAAACGTTACCATGCCCTTTTCAATATTATCGCGACTGAAAAAATCTCCAGCGTGGTAAAACAGTACCTCATCGTAATCATCATTGTTGTGATAAAACGGCACTTTTAATGCGCCCGGATCGCTTTCAATTGGCCTCGGTACAAAAGTACACACTACAAAGCGCTGCGCCACAAACGTGGTATGGGCAGAGGGTGGCAAGTGATAACGGTGGCTCATTAATGGCCGGATATCCCGCCAGTTAATTCGCATTACCGCTAAATCTCCATGCCAGCCAATCGCATCAAGCGGATTATAGGGGTAAGTAATCACTGACACCTGGCCGTGCCGTTTCACTTCAACCTGCCAGCTGTCTTCGCTGTATTGCGCTTTGAAAGCATCATTAATTTTTGGTGTATCGAGCATCGCCGGGTCAAAGATTGCGTGATTGCCCACCAGGCCTTTCTCTGGCAGTTGATAGCTATCGTTGGTCGCCTCAATCAACAGAATAAACATCGGCTCATTGGGCACCAGACGCCACATGGTTGAGCGCGGGATCACAATATAATCACCATCACGCACACTCAGATGACCATAATCACAATACAGCTCTGCACTGCCTTCATGAATAAATAACAGCTCATCGCCATCAGCATTGCGCGCTAAAGCGTTCATGCTGTCGCTAAGACGCCAGGTTCGCATCTTACAATGACTGTTAAACAACAAATCCGGTACCGCCCACGGCGACTGCGTTTTATTCTGCTTAATCTCATTGAAGTTAAACAGGTGGGGCCGCAAAGGCCCCTGCCACTCGCTCCAGCCAGTTGGTGCGTGCGTATGATGGAAATGCGTTGCCGGGCCAAAAAAACCACTGCGACCCGTTTCCCGCTCGTATATTGCCTGCTCTGGAAAATCGGCATGCGCCTGCCGTGATACATCGCCTTCCTTTAACGGAAAAGATGCCCATTTACGCATTGCTTAACACTCCACGCTGAATTTGGTCTTCTTCGATAGACTCAAATAGTGCTTTGAAGTTGCCCTCGCCGAAACCTTCATTGCCTTTTCGCTGAATAATTTCAAAAAATACCGGTCCAATAACCGTTTTAGTGAAAATCTGTAGCAAAATACCGTCTTTCATTGGCGCACCGTCGATCAGGATGCGTAACTCACGCATTTGATCTAAATCTTCCTCGTGGCCTTCGACCCGCTCATCAACCTTGTTGTAATACGTTTCCGGGGTAGGCATAAACTCCATGCCGCGGCTACGCAGTGTCCGCACGGTTTCATAAATGTCGTCTGAAGTAAGCGCGATATGCTGAATACCTTCGCCCTTATATTCGCGAATAAATTCCTCAATCTGTGATTTATCATCAGATGACTCATTAATAGGAATACGAATTTTGCCGCAGGGTGCTGTCATTGCTTTTGAAACGAGACCAGTCAGTTTGCCTTCAATATCAAAATAGCGAATTTCGCGGAAATTACCGATATTTTCATAAAAACCGGCCCACAGGTTCATGTTACCGCGCATCACATTGTGGGTTAAATGATCCAGCACTTCCAGGCCAACACTGTGCTCAGCCATGTTAGCCTGCCAGTTATCATAGTATTTGAAGTCAATATCGTAGACAGAGCTGGCACCATAGCGGTCAACAAAATACAGCAAGCTGCTGCCGATACCATACACCGCCGGAATATTCAGCTCCATCGGCCCAACCTGGTTTTTGTATTCCTTTGCACCATTGGCCAGCGCATGTTTTAACGCAGCGGCAGCATCGGTAACGCGAAAGGCCATGGCGCATACAGAAGGACCATGTAAACGTGCAAACTCTTCTGCTTGTGAATTAGGCTCGGCATTAATAATAAAGTTAATGTCGCCCTGCTTATACAACCAGGCTTGCTTAGAGCGATGCTTTGCCACTTCGGTAAAACCTAACGAGAAAAACAACGCTTTTAATTTCTGAATACCATCAGCATCTGCCGCAGTATATTCAACAAACTCGAAACCATCTGTACCCAGCGGATTAATTGTATTTTTTGTAGTTGGCATTTAGGGGTTCTCCGAACAACGAATGTGGGCGCTATCATGCGCTTACCAATAAAAAAAGAAAGAGGGGTGCTTGCTGTAGCCGATAACGGATTTATAGCAGAAGTTGTACAGAATTAACTACAAAAAGCCCCTTATCCGGAAACCTGAATGCAAGGGCCGACAGATAAGCCTGTCAGCCCGCCATTCGTAAATAATTCAGCACAAAGGTGCAATTATATCTTTACGGTCTTGCGATTTATGCCGTAATCACGGAGCTTATTGGCCACCGCGGTATGGCTTAAACCAAGCTTTTTCGCTAACTGACGTGAACTGGGGTATGCAGGGTACAGCTTACGTAGCAGGTTAGCCTCAAAGCGTTTGACGGCCTCATCCAGCGTGCCATCAAAGTCCTGCTCCAGGTAACCAAAATCACTGGTGTAACTTGGCAATTGCAAATGGTCCTTTTCCAGCTCGTAGCCATCAAGTAAGGTTACGGCCCGGTACAGCGCATTTTCCAGCTGACGCACGTTACCGGGCCACGGGTATTGCTGTAAAAACTGGCTACAGCTTTCCGTTAAGCGCGGTACTTTGCGGCCCAGCCGGGCTGCGAAACGGGCAATAAAAAACTCAGCTAACGGCACCACATCCTGCTTGCGCTCGCGTAAGGGGGGCAATGTCAGGGTCAGTACGTTCAAACGATAAAACAAATCTTCGCGGAAACGTCCTTCCTGCACCATCCCAGGCAGATCTTTCTGAGTGGTACAAATCACTCTGACGTCCACTTTCACTTCGTTTTCATCAGCTACCCGTCGAAAACTGCCGTCCTGCAAAAAGCGAATAAGCTTAGTTTGCAGCTGCGTCGACATCTCACCCACTTCGTCCAGAAAGACGCTGCCACCATTCGCCTGCTCAAATATTCCTTTTTTGCCTTCAGTACTACCAGCAAAAGCATGAGATCCGTAACCAAATAATTCTGATTCGGCGACGTTATCAGGCAATGAGGCGCAATTAACTGCCAAAAAAGGCTTGGCGGCACGGCTTCCTGCGGCATGGCACGCTCGAGCCAGTAGCTCTTTGCCCGTACCCGTCTCTCCCATAATTAAAATTGGCGCATCAAGCTGAGCCATTTTTTTCGCCTCACGCACCACTTTTCGCATCAGGTTACTGTTGGCTTGTAAGGTGTTAAAGCTTTCCTGGTCGCCTTTTTTAAAGGCCACCATATGCTGACCAAGCCGACTCTCTGATTTTAAATTTATAACCGCGCCAGCCAGGATCTCGTGCCCGGTTTCGTCCGGTACCATCACCGGCAAAATGTCGGCAATAAACCGCTTGCCGTGAATTTCAAAGCGGCGCGTTTGCGCCAGTACCTCATCACTTTCCAGCCAGCGTTGAAAATTAAAGCCTCTAACCATGCCTTGCAAAGACTGTCCCTGAATATCCTGCTGTGCTACTGACAACGCTTCCAGGGCAGCGTCATTAATTACGGTTACATTGGCTTTAATATCAATGGCTATCAAGCCATCAGGCAAGGTCTTCAGTAAGGTGGTCAACTCGTTGTGTTCACGCTCCGATGGCAGAAAAGCCGTCGTTTTTACATCTTCTACTCCGGCAATTCGTCGTATTTTCGCCATCAGCTCCTGAAACTTTTCAAAGTTTACCGTGGGGAATGACACATACATCCGGTTAAGTGACGGGTCCACCTCAATTCCACGCAAGTCCAGCTGATAACCCACCAGAATATTTAATACCTCCTGCGCAAGCCCCAGGCGGTTTTGACATTGAATTTCTAAACGCATAACAGCGATGTACCCCGATACCAGTTAATAACGCTATCATACGGTATCTGACTATTGTCAGACCAGTATTTTTGTAAACATATATGAACAAATACGCCAGAGAAGGCCTTGGATAAGATAAATAGCGGCAACAACCGGGTAATACATTTGAAAACTAACGCCAGCAAGCTAATACTCACTGGCGATATTATCGCGCTTATAAACCAAAATCAGGGGGTGGTCGGCTTAATCAGTCAGCAGGCCGTCTGTTTTAGCAGCACAAATAAAATCGTTTTTATGCAGCCCTTTAATAGAGTGAGACCACCAGGTCACTGTCAGCTTGCCCCACTCCAGCAGTAATGCGGGATGGTGGCCTTCATCTTCGGCCAGCTGCGCCACTTTGTTGTGAAATGCCCAAGCCTGCTTAAAGTTTTTAAACTTGTATAACCGTTCAAGTTGCAAAATGCCGTCGCGAGCAACAGGGGTCCAGTCTGGAATTTGCCGCATTAATTCTGGTAGCTCAGCATCAGAGACTTTTGGAGCATCAGCCTTACAGGCTTCACATTTCATTGCTGTTAATTCTGTCATTACAACTCCTAACTTGCTTGTTTTTGTTTGGGCTCGAAGCGGGGGGCGTGCAGGCCAAGCGCTTTAGCTTGTTCAACCAACGCCATCATATCCAGATGGGCCACATCGAATAAATCATCAATATTATTCAATAGAAAATAAATGGGCTGCATAATGTCAATCCGATAAGGCGTTCGCAGCATATCGACAGCATCAAAAGGTTTGCGCTCCGGAGTATCAGACTCCAGCGCATAAACGGTTTCGCCGGGCGACGATAAAATACCACCACCATAAATTCGCAAGCCATCGGCAGTTTTCAATAAGCCAAACTCAATGGTAAACCAATACAACCGCGCCAAAAATACCCGGTCCTGTTTACTGGCTGCCAAACCAAGTTTCCCGTAGGTATGGGTAAATTCCGCAAAGGCCGGATTGGTCAACATTGCACAGTGACCGAAAATCTCATGAAAAATATCGGGTTCCTGTAAGTAATCAAACTCTTCGCGGGTGCGGATAAAGGTAGCAACCGGAAAACGCTTGTTAGCCAGCAACTCGAAAAACTTATCAAAACTAATCAATGCCGGTACTTCAGCACATTCCCAGCCTGTCGTCGCTCGAAGTACTTTATTTACCTCTTCCAGTTGCGGGATCCGATCAGTGGGCAGTTGCAGTTTCTCCAGTCCGGCCAGGAACTCATCGCATGCCTTACCTTCGATAACGCCAAGCTGGCGGGTAATGAGCTCATGCCAAATCTGATTTTCTTCATCAGACCAGGCAATGATACCGTGCTCATCCGATTGTCTGGATACATACTGACTTGTCTTACTCATAAACAACCTGTTGCAAATAAATGGGCAGCTCGCACTGCCATAAAGGTACTGCGGATACTAGTGGATATGACAACTCCTGGGTATCATGCGCTCACCAAAAGCACTGTAAAGCTGCCACCACTGTTGTAAAGTAAAAATTACAACTAACGGCCAGACCTTAGTTTAACGAGGCTTCAGCTTAGTTGCTGCATTTTGGTAAGGGCCTGTTCTAAATCTGCAATAATATCGGCAACATGCTCCAAACCTACCGATACCCGGATCAAACCATCACTGATCCCTGCCATTTGTCGCTCTTCCGCTGTGTAAGGGCTGTGAGTCATTGAAGCGGGATGTTGGATCAGTGATTCGGCGTCACCCAGGCTTACTGCCAGGCTTAGCAACCGGCATTGATTAATAAAATAACGGCTTTGCTCCAGGCTGGCATTCAGCTCAAAAGCCAGTACACCACCGGCCCCCTGCATTTGCTCTCCCAGAAACCGGTAACCCGGATGACTGGGCAACCCGGGGTAGAACACCTCTCTTACCGCCTCGTGCTGCTCTAGAAACTCAGCAACCTGCTGTGCATTCTGACAATGGCGCTCCATCCTTACCGCCAATGTTTTTAAACCACGAATAATCAACCAGGCATCGTGCGGACTAATCGTGGCGCCCATATCCTTTAACGTGGTCATTTTGATCGTAGCGATTTTTTCACTATTCGCCACGATAATGCCAGCAACGACATCGCCGTGACCATTAAGATATTTAGTCGCGCTGTGGATAATAATATCAATGCCATACTTGGCAGGTTGCTGTAAAAGCGGCGTCAGAAAGGTGTTATCAACTACCGATATCAGCTTATGCTGCTGGCAAAACTGGCCGAGAAATGCCAAATCAAGCACCACCAGGTTAGGATTTATCGGTGTTTCGGCAAACAACATTTTTGTATTGGGTTTTAGCGCAGCGGCGACTGCAGCATGATCGGTCATATCAACAAAACTAACCTCAATGCCGTAGCGGGCAAACATATGATTGAACAACGCAAAGCTACAACCATAGATGGCTTTGCTGGCAATTAAATGGTCGCCATGTTGTAAAAAGGCCATAGTACTGGCGGCAACTGCTCCCATACCGGTCGCTGTTGCAGCCGCATCGTCCATACCCTCTAATGCCGCGATTTTTTGTTCCAGTTCTCGGGTCGTAGGGTTACCTAGCCGGGTGTAAATGTAACCTTCCTGCTCGCCAGCGAACCTGGCGGCACCCTGTTCGGCATTTTCAAACACAAAGGTTGAAGTCTGGTAAAGTGGGGTTGCTAACGTACCATGTTGATTTTTTTCTTTGCCCGCATGAATACACAAAGTGTGCGGATGAACATTTTTAGTCTGCATTGGATAACTGCGTCAGGTAATTAAAGTCCCGCACAGATTTAGCAGAATTTTGAATTTATGGAAGCATGCCAGACATCTTGCAGTCTGGCCGCAATCATTTAATTAATGGTTAACTGTCAACTTTCGCTGGCAGGGTTGTAGCCACGTAACCGCTGGATCAGGCTTTGGCTCAGCCTGGCAACGTTAATCCGTTGTTTTTCAGCCAGTGGCAATGGCCGTAATTGTTGCATCGCCATATTGCCGAGTCTTGCCACCAGTAAGCCAGCGATCACCCCATGACCTGCCCTGGCGGATAACTTTGCGGTCAGTTCACTGCTCATGACATCAGACGCCATATCCAGCGCCAGCTCACTACCACCTGCCCACAATATCGCGGCCAGAGCGCGTTTTAACATGACCAGACTTCGCAGTTGTCCAACCGGCGCGCCATATAATGCTGCCAGTTGACGGACCATTGTGCTGCTGCGCCAGACCACCATTAACATATCAATTAACGCAAACGGAATTACCGCGACTGCCAGACTGGTGTCGGTGCCGGCTCGCAAGATAATGGTTTTTGCTTGTGTATCAATAGGCTCCAGTACCAACTTATCCAATAACTGCAGCTTTTCCAAATCACTATGCTGCGGCTGTGCGGCAGATTGCCACTGCTGTGCCGTAATGTGTCTGGCGGGGGTATCAGGCAACTGGCTGATAATATCCTGGCACAGTGCATCGGCTTCACCATACTGAACACTTTGCGCAATGCGCCTCGCACTGCGTTGCCAGTTATTGTTTTGCGAAAGCCGGCGCCACAATCGCCACTCCCGCCACAACAACCAGCTAAACACGCCAAGCACTGCTGCACTTAACACGCTAAATAGTAGCGCTTCTATCACGTTCTGCTGCCAGCTTACTATTAATGCATCAATCCATTGCCAACACGCTAATGCGATGAGGCTGGCCACTGCCAGCCATACCAACCGGCTTAAGATTACGGGTTTACCCGGCATGGACACCGCTTTTAATTCAGGATCTTTATGCCAGTCCGATGTGGCAAACTCGGCCCGGGCCTTCAGTGGCGGTGTTTGGGTTTTGTCGCCGTCATCCGGCAGCGTAAACACCTGAGCAGGTTTTAGCGGTCTCATCGTAATTTATCTCCCAATAAAAACTGCAACGCATGATCCATCCGGATATGGGGTACATTAGCATTAGCCGCAAAGGGCAAGGGTAATAATGATGGAAAACTAAACTGGTGACGGGAAAACACCTGTTCATCCGGTACCTCAGGCGGTACATCACCTGGAAATAAACTGATTTTCTTAGCTGTGCTGCTGTCAGTCCCGGTCAGACACGGTTGTCGCTGGCCCTGCTGTTCAACATAACCGGATTTGCTGGCACTCAGTGCGGCCAGCGCCATGGCTTCTGTTTTTGCCAGTTGATAGGTCGATTGCTTCAGCGGCTGTCGCAATAAATTTTGTAACAATAAAGTCAACGCCTGATGCTGCTCCGGGGTAACATGATCTGCCTTACTTGCCGCGAATAATACCTTACTGATTTGCGGCTTAAACAAGCGTCGCAGCATACTGGACGGGCCATAATTAAAGCTCTGCATAATGAGCTGCAACGCCTGACTGAGTTCGGCGGTTGCCGCGGCCCCCGCATTCAGTGCACTTAAACAGTCGACCAGCACGACCTGACGGTCAAGTTGAGAAAAGTGCTGTTTATAAAAAGGTTTAACGACATAGTCCCGGTAACTTTGGTAATGATCTGTCAGTTTTTTTAATAAAGCACTGTTATCATGAAGCTGTTCTGGCAACAGTGGGATGAGCTGCAACATTGGCGCACCGGCGAGTTCACCAGGCACTAAAAGCCGTCCGGGCTGGTTTAAATAGGTACCGGCTGTACTACTGAACCGTTGTAATAATCCTTTGTACGCGTCCGTTACACGATTTAACTGCTGCTCACTGGCGTCACTCAGATCGGTAGTAGCCAGCAGCGCTTTAAAATCTGCAGCCAGGGCCTGACGATGCGGCTTGGCGAATAATTGCCAGCTAAACTCACACCATTGTTGATAATTAAGCTGTAACAGGGGCAAATCCAGTAGCCACTCGCCGGGATAATCAACGATATCGAGTTCCAGCTCACTGTAAGATTGCAAATGAGAACGCAGACCCTGACCCGCTTTGTAGCGCAGCGCCAGGCTTAGCTGGCTCCAACCGGTCGTTGACGGCGGCCATTGCGGTGGGTCCTGCTGCAAAAAGCTCATATTATGTTCAAAGGGAAAACGAGGAATGGTTAATGCCTGCTCAGCCGCTAACCGGCCTCCCAGATATCGTCCTTGCTGCACCACCGAAAAAAAAGGTAGATTTTGCGGACTGTCACCCTGGGTCAGTTGATGCACCAATGAGGTAATGAACGCCGTTTTGCCTGCTCCACTTAAACCCGTCACGCCCAGCCGGACATGCCGGTCAAGGGCGCGATGACGTAACTGACGACTTTGATGTTGCAGCTTATCAAGCCAGGTCATAGTACTCCGTTTACAGGTTATTGAATTCCCGATTTAACTGAAAGCGGCTTGAAGTAACATGGCGCTCCATATCCTGCAACCGCAGCTCCAGACTATTATAGCGATTTGCCAGGTGTTGCAAGGCCTGCTTTGGTGGCTCACCGCGCTGCCACACCCGTGTTTTCACCTCAACACCCGGCTCGTCAACGTCTGCCCTGCTCCCCAGCGGCCGCTTCGCAGCGACCACTGACTTTTTTTCCAGCACCACCCAGGCGGCAATATACAGAACAACAACAAAACCACCGGCACCGAGAAAAAAAGCAGACACGGTAATAATACGGACCAACCACAACTCCCAGCCAAAATAGTCAGCAATCCCGGCACACACCCCGGCCAGCTTGCCGTTACTATCGTCCCGCAACAACTCTCTTTTAGGCTTAGTCATGCTGGTTCCTCCATTTAGGGCTTTCTGCATCTAAAATCGCTTCAAGGGTATGGATGCGCTCGGCCATTTTCTCTGCCCGGGCCGCCAGGTTATTTAACTGTTGTAGTTCAACATCCGTTAAACCCTGCTGCATTTTACCTTTGCTGCGATAATGCATAATGACCCATAAAGGTGCCACAAAGATCATAAACAAGATCAGGGGCACAAAAATTAACTCATGAATATCCATTTAGCTGCTCCTGCAACGCCTGAGATCAGGCGTCTCCTTTACTGGTTTTCTTGTTTACTTTGGCTTTCAGTTCAGCCAACTCGTTATCAATTTTATCTTGCGCCGCCAATTGTGCAAACTCGTCTTTCAGGGTTTTCTTACCCAGATCATAAGACTCAACCTGCGCTTCCAGCGAATCGATTTTCTGCTCGTAGCGTTCAAATTTGTACATGGCATCATTGATCCGGTTGCTATCAAGTGATTTTTTCACTTCAAGCCGGTTTTCAACTGTGGTACGACGCATCAGCATCGACTTCTGCCGTGCTTTGGCATCAGCCAGTTTTTCCTGCAATTGCGATACTTCATCCTGCAGCTTACTGATATGTTCATCCAGTACAGCAATATCGCGAAGTAAAGCATCTGCCTGCTCGGCGGCTTTTTGTTTCTCGACCAATGCGGCGCGTGCCAGGTCATCGCGATCTTTACTCAATGCCAGCTCGGTTTTAGCCTGCCAGTCATCGACTTCACCTTGCAGTCTGTTGACTACCCGTTGCAAATCTTTTTTCTCAGCAATCGTTTTGGCAGAAGACGAACGCACTTCAACCAACGTATCTTCCATCTCCTGAATAATCAACCGGACCATCTTTTCCGGATCTTCGGCTTTATCCAGCAACGAGTTGATGTTTGAGTTCACAATATCTGAAAAGCGTGAAAAAATACCCATCTTAGTTACCTCTGTATGTTGATGTTATTACGCTATTGCTTATTCAGGTTTCTTGCCAACTTTGCAAATTATCATAACGCTCTAATATATAACAACTTTATTTATTTAAAACAAAAGCTTTAGCTCCTGCCCTTTATGAAATACACTATTTATTAGCCAAATTAACTACTTTGTAGCTGCCAATGAATAAAAAATATCAACAAGATAACCTGATTGGCCAGGCCAACAGCTTTTTAAATGTACTGGATCAGGTGTCACAACTGGCGCCACTGGATAAGCCGGTGCTAATAATTGGTGAAAGAGGCACGGGGAAAGAGCTTATTGCCGCCCGCTTGCATTTTTTGTCCCAGCGTTGGGATCAGCAATACCTGACCCTTAACTGTGCAGCTTTAAATGAAAACTTGCTGGAGAGTGAGTTATTTGGTCATGAAGCAGGCGCTTTTACCGGCGCAGGCAAAAGGCATGAAGGCCGGTTTGAGCGAGCCAATGGCGGGACATTATTTTTAGATGAGCTGGCCAATACGCCGGCGCTGGTGCAGGAAAAGTTACTGCGGGTTATCGAATATGGCGAATTTGAGCGCGTTGGCGGTAGCCGGCCAGTGCGGGTTGACGTAAGACTGGTGTGCGCCACCAACGAGGATTTACCCTCGATGGCTGACAACGGTGAGTTCAGGGCTGATTTACTCGATCGCCTGGCTTTTGATGTTATTACCCTGCCGCCAATGCGTGAGCGCCGTGAAGATATCTTATTACTGGCCGAGCATTTTGCAATGAATATGGCCAGGGAGCTTGGCTTTGAGCTGTTTAGTGGGTTCAGTGAAAAAGCCAAAAATACCCTGCTTGACTATCATTGGCCTGGTAATGTCCGGGAATTAAAAAACGTTGTAGAACGCAGCGTATATCGTACGAATAATCCCTATGTCCCGGTGCATCATATTCAATTAAACCCTTTCGAATCGGCTTATCGGCCAACCCAACGCATTAAAACCCGGGGGCATGGCACACAAAAACCGGCAGAGCCGCTGGTAACCAAGGCTGATACTGTTGATAATACCGAGACGGGTACCTTCAATAGCCCGGCCAGTGACAGTATTGATTTTAGCAACGGCGTTGATTTTAAAACCCTGGCACAAGATTTTGAAGTAAAACTTATTAAAGAAGCGCTCAGTGCCAGTCAGTACAATCAGAAAAAAACAGCAGACTTATTAAACCTTACCTATCATCAGTTACGTGGTTATATGAAAAAGTATCAGTTACTGGAAAGTCAGCAGGGATGAATTCACATCACCATGGTTGCTATGTTCTGGTCTGCCGCAGTGCAATAATCAGCCTCTTGCTGCTGCTTGCAGGCTGTCAGCCGAACATGCCTGAAACTGCCCGCAGTGGCCTGGTTTATTGCTCTGAAGGCTCACCAGAGAGCTTTAACCCACAACGAGTCACTTCCGGCACCACTATTGACATAATAAGTCAGCAATTATATGACAGGCTGGTTGATATTAATCCGGCCAATGGCGATATTATTCCAGGGCTGGCTTCAGACTGGCAAGTAAGTGCAGATGGTACCCGCTACGAGTTCATCCTGCGTCAGGATGTCGCGTTTCATACTACCCGCTACTTTTCTCCCAGCAGGAAGTTTAATGCTGAAGATGTCGTTTTTACGTTTAATCGGATTACCGATAGTGAACATCCATTTCATCTTCAGGGCGGCGGCGTTTATCCCTACTTTCAAAGTGTCGATTGGGCTGGGCTGGTAAAGCAGGTACACGCGACGGATCAACATACTGTGGTGTTTGAGTTGCAGCGTCCTGATAGTTCGTTTTTATCGAATCTGACCACCGACTTTGCTGCCATCCTATCTGCCGAATACGGGCAAAAACTACTCGGCGCTGCACAACCAGGTGAGATAGACCGTTTACCCATTGGCACCGGGCCGTTTCATTTTCGTGAATATCAGAAAGATATTCTGGTCAGGTTGTACCGCAACGATGACTATTGGCGCGGCGATACCCAACCTGAACAATTGGTATTTGACATTGTTCCGAATAACGCCAGGCGCATGGCTAAACTGTTTACCCACGAGTGCGATATTGTGTCTTATCCCCGGGTGGCAGAGTTAGAGCTAATTGCAGCCAGGCCCGATGTCACCGTGCAGGAAAGTACCAGTATGAATGTTGGTTTCTGGGCATTTAATACCCAAAAACCACCGTTTGATCAGTTAGCCGTTCGCCAGGCATTAGCAATGGCCATTAACCGAGCCGCAATTTTGCAAGCCGTGTACTATGGCCAGGCAACGCCTGCCTATGGCATCCTGCCCCCCACTTCTTGGGCTTACAATGATGGCTTGCCTGCACCGTTGTACTCTCCTGCCAAAGCCAGGGCATTATTAGCCGAGGCGGGCTATCCCAATGGCTTTACTATGGACATCTGGGCGATGCCGGTTCAGCGCCTGTATAACCCCAATGCGTTAAAAATGGCAGAGTTGATGCAAGCTGATTTAGCCCAAATTGGCGTTAAGGCAAACATCGTATCTTATGAGTGGAATAGCTTTCGCCAGAAGCTGGGCAATTTTGAGCACGACTCCGTACTTATAGGCTGGGCGGCAGACAACCCGGACCCTGATAATTTTTTTCGTCCGCTGTTAAGCTGCGCAGCCAGAGACAGTGGCAGTAACCGGGCAAATTGGTGTGATCCAGCGTTTGATGACATCATCAGTAAAGCGTTGTTGACCGCAAACCAACAGCAGCGTCGGGCGCTGTATTTAGCTGCTCAGCAGTATCTGCATCAACAGCAACCCCTGGTTGCAATTGCCCACTCCCAGCGCTTTCAGGCAATAAGCAGCTCAGTAACCGGAGTCAGCATTAATCCCTATGGCGGTATTGCCCTGCAACATGCGAAAAGAGTTGAGCCATGACCCGTTACTTATTTCGACGTCTGTTTCTGATGATATTTGTGTTGTTGGCGCTCAGCCTGCTGGCGTTTAGTCTAGGCTACATGTTTCCCGGTGACATCGTGCAAAACCTCAGTGGCCTGCGTCAGATTGATGACAACCAGCGTCAGCAACTGGTCAGTTATTATCAACTTGACCAAAATTATTTACAGCAATACCTGGCGTTTCTGAGCCGGATTGCTCACGGTGATTGGGGGCTGTCTTTTGCCAGTCAACAGCCGCTGCTGCAGGAAATAAAACTATTGCTACCCGCCACCCTGGAGCTGGCAGCCTACGCGTTGTTACTCTCTTTTGTTATTGGCATTCCGCTGGGGATAGTGGCCGCGTTTAAACCAGACAGCATCATAGGTAAGTCTATTTCAGGATTGGCGATGATAGGCTATTCCCTGCCAATATTCTGGTGGGGATTATTACTGATCATGTTATTTTCGCTGGCGCTGGGCATACTCCCTTCTGCTGGTCGTATCGGCGTGTTGTATGAAATTCCACACCATAGTGGTTTTATACTGTACGACATTTTGCAAGCAGATATCAGCTATCGCACGGAAGCGCTGCACAATGCACTGCAGCATTTGTTTCTGCCAACGGTGGTATTAGCAACCTTTCCAACAACGGTAATGATCCGCTTCGTGCGCGATGCAATGTTAAATGTCTGGGAACAAAACTATATTAAAACAGCGCGGGCAAAAGGGTTAAACCGCGGGCAAGTCTTGTACCGGCATGGTCTGCGTAACGCACTGTTACCTGTTATCCGTCAGATTGGTTTGCAATTCAGTACCTTGATTACCCTGGCGATGCTAACCGAGGTGATCTTCTCCTGGCCCGGAATTGGCCGCTGGTTAATCGACAGTATTTATCAGCGCAATTATCCGGCGATCCAGGCCGGGTTGTTAGTGATATCCACTATGGTGATTACTATTAACATGCTGACTGAAATCTTACATGCCTTTTTTAACCCGTTAGCCAGGCGAGGTTAATGTGAGTAAATTTCGGTTATACCTTGAAGAAAACAACCGTTCACCGCTAAAACAGCTGTGGCGGGAGTTTAAAAGACAACATTCGGCGATGGCCGGCTTATTCTTATTTATCGGATTCTTTGTTATCAGCCTGCTGGCGCCACTGGTGACGCCACATGATCCCTACTTACAGGTTGATGAACTGCTGCTGTTACCCCCGTCCTGGAGTGCTGCTGGCCTGGTGCAATATCCCTTTGGTACTGATGACCTTGGCCGGGATCTGCTGTCCCGAATGATTAAAGGTACCAGTTATACCTTTGGTTTTGCGCTTATTACCGTAGCAGGAGCTCTGCTGATGGGTTTGCTGCTTGGTGCACTCGCTGGCATGAGTAAGGGTGTTAAATCCAGCGTGTTCAATCATATCCTCGATTTAGCATTGACGATCCCTTCCTTACTTTTAGCAATAATCATTGTTGCCATAATTGGTCCGGGACTTATCAATACTACCTGGGCTATTATGCTGGCGTTACTCCCCCAATTTGTGCATGGTATCCGTAATGCGATTGATGAAGAGCTAAAACAGGACTATGTGATAGCCTACCGTTTAGATGGCGCAAACGACTGGCATGTATTGAGCAGACTGGTCATCCCCAACATCTGGGAGAAACTAACGATAATGGCCACTATGGCTATTTCTACTGCCATTTTAGATATCGCGGCACTGGGCTTTCTCGGGTTTGGCGCCCAGGCGCCCTTGTCGGAATGGGGCGCAATGATCAGCGATTCACTTGACCTGATCTACCTGGCACCAAGCAGTGTGGCAATTCCGGGCTTACTTATTTTCACCGCAGTGTTATCAGTTAATCTGGTTGGTGATGGTTTGAAAACCGCAATTTTGAAAAGGCGGCAAAGTTAAATGTTATTGCTCGATATAAAAAACCTCACCATTGAGCTGGACACCGCCGATGGCTTGGTACGGGCAGTTGACAGAGTAAGCCTAAGTTTGCGAGAGGGTGAAACCCGCGGTCTGGTAGGAGAATCAGGTTCGGGTAAAAGTCTGATAGCCAAAGCTATTGTCGGCGTATTGAACCGCCGCTGGCAGGTAACAGCGGACCGGTTTCATTGGCTGGGTAAAGATTTATTACGACTTAGCCCGGAACAGCGCCGGCAAATTATTGGCCGGGACATTGCCATGATTTATCAGGAACCGAGTCGCAGCCTCGATCCTACAGCCCTTATTGGCGAACAGTTAGAAGAGGCGATACCTGACCATTTACTTAATGCTCCCTGGTGGCGCCGCAATGCCCTGCGCCGTAAAAAAGCGATAGGGCTACTGCATAAAGTTGGCGTGCGCGACCATCAGCGGGTATTGCAAAGTTACCCCTATCAACTGTCAGAGGGCATATGCCAGAAAGTTATGATCGCCATGGCCATAGCGAAAAACCCTAAACTACTGATTGCTGATGAGCCGACAACAGCACTGGAAAGCACAACCCAGGCCCAGCTATTCAGACTACTGGCCAGCTTTAATCAGCTTAAGGGCATGTCAGTACTATTGATAAGCCATGAGCTTGAAAGCGTGGCGCGCTACACCCAGAAGCTCAGTGTCTTATATTGTGGCCAGTTGGTTGAAGCCGGTGAAACCAGCCAGCTTTTAAACACACCTTTGCATCCTTACACCGATGCCCTGATTAAGAGCGTACCCGAGTTTCAGCCTGATTTAGCCGCGAAAACGCCGCTTTATGCGCTACCGGGCAGTATTCCAACATTACAACATGTGCCAATAGGCTGCCGGCTCGGGCCACGCTGTCCCAATGCCCGTAAAGAGTGCGTAAAAACTCCGGCACTGGAGCGCCAGCAAAATCACTATTTCAGCTGTCATTTTCCGTTAACGACTAAGGGTAGTAAATGAGTGATTTACTGGAAGTTCAGGCGCTTGGCAAAGTATACAGTAAACAACGCGGCTGGTTTGGCCGCCAGCATGTTACGGCGCTTGAAAACATTAGTTTTACCCTGGCTGAAGGGCAAACCCTAGCTATCGTCGGTGAAACAGGTTCTGGCAAAAGTACACTGGCTAAACTACTGGTGGGTATTGAAAAACCCGACAGCGGCCAGATTTTGCTGGCGGGTCAACCGGTCCAAATCAGTCACTATAAAAAATACAACCATGTAATCCGCTTTATCTTTCAGGATGCCGGGCGCTCGTTAAACCCGTCACAAAAAGTCGGTCAGATGCTTGAGGACGTGTTGTGTTTCAGTACGGTGCTTGATCAGCAGCAACGCCGGCTTAAAATTGGTCAAACTCTGAAGTTACTCGGCTTACTGGACGAACACGCTGAATACTACCCCCATATGTTTTCGGGCGGCCAGTTGCAGCGGGTGGCATTAGCCAGAGCGCTTATCTTAGACCCAAAACTGCTAATCCTGGACGAAGCGCTAACTGCGTTAGACCCAACGTTACGGGCGCAAATTGTTAACTTACTGCTGGAGTTACAACAAAAGTCAGGACTGGCATATTTGCTTATCAGTAACCAACTCCGATTAGTTCGCCATATCAGTGATAGCATTCTGGTGTTACATCAGGGGCAAGCCGTCGATTATGGCACTACAACGTCGGTTTTCGCTGCTCCGGCT
The DNA here is from genome assembly GCF_041616895.1 of Arsukibacterium sp. Lineage (GTDB taxonomy): Bacteria > Pseudomonadota > Gammaproteobacteria > Enterobacterales > Alteromonadaceae > Alishewanella. The sequence goes on along the minus strand of NZ_JBFJPY010000034.1, from coordinate 11,820 downwards.
CATGAATACACCAGAAAGCTGATTAACAGCTCAGGTGTCTGAAGCGAACCCACTTCTCCCGCACGGCAATACAAGGCCGCAGCAAATAAAAAACCGTGCTCAGAGCACGGTTTTTTTCAGTTAAGCGTGGTACGCCAGTTAATTTTGTTCCGGGGTAGCCGCGCGTAAATTACGACTGATTTCGGCGTTGGCTTTTAATGCAGCTACCAGCGCAAGATAACCCTGCTCCGCCTGTCGCTGAGCCATACTGTCAAGCTCTTCATCTGCAGGAATTGACGTCACTTCAACATCCTGCACACCAGACACTGCAACAATTGCCACATCACCGCTGGCCAGTGTCACCGAATCTATGCTGGCCTTCCCCGCTACCGGACGTGCCATTTTAAACGCTTTGCTTCGAATTTGCGGGTCTAAGCTACCACCGAAGCGAGGCGTTGCATCCGCGGTTTGCAGCGTAACACCAGCCTGCTGTGCCAGAGCACTGATATCAGCCTGATCAGCCAATAACGCTGTTACTTGCTCCTGTGCCAATTTAGCCTGCTGCTCCACTTTCAGGGATTCGGTAATTTCTGACTTAACTTCCGCCAGGGGTAAGGTCCGGGCCGGTTGAAACTCTTTTACCCGAACAACCAGCAAATGCTGACTGCCAATTTCAATTGGATCGCTGTTCAAGCCATCATTGATAAACTGCTGATCAAAAAGTTTGTTGATCACAGCTGGATGGGTCAGCGGCTCGGTAGCCTGTTCTTTGCTGAACAATGGTGTTGCACGTACACGCTCACCCAGCACGGCGGCAGTCTCCTCCAGATTGTCAGGCACTTCAAACGCCACTTCAGCCATTCTGGTCTGCAGTTGATAGAATTGCTCTGTCGCTTGCTCCTGTTTTAACCGCTCGACAATGCTTTGCTGAACTTCAGCTAAAGGTTGCTGTTGTCCCGGGGTAAAACTCACCAGTTTAATGATGTGATAGCCGTATTCACTTTGTACCACGTCACTTAGCTCGCCGGTATTTGTCAGGGCAAAAGCAGCTTGCTCAAAGTCCGGGTCCATTTGTCCGGGTTCCAGCGCACCCAGTACACCACCATTTTCAGCTGAAAAGGTATCTGCTGAACGTGTTTTGGCTAGTTCGGCAAAATCTGCTCCCTGACGTAATTGGCTCAACAGCGCCGCGGCTTCAGCAGCTACGGCATCGTCAGCGCCTTCAGACTCCAACATAATATGGGCAACCTCACGCTGCTCAGCAGTGCTGAAACGTGCTTTATTGGCGTCATAATACGTCTGAATTTGCTGCTCAGTAATTTCAATCTCTTCAGCAATGGCCGCTGCCGACAATTCGACATACTCGGCAGCCACTTTGGGCTCAGTTTCAAAGCGTTGCAGTTGCATCTGATAATAGTCTTCAATCATTTGCTCACTGATTGTTACCTGATCTGCAAAGTTCTCTGCTTTTACCACGAAATAGCTGATGTCACGGCTTTGTCGCTCCAGCTTGCGAATTTGCTGGATCTCAGAGGGTAAATAGAACTCACTGGCAAATACACCTGCCCGAAATTGACTTGCAGCCATGTCTTCGCGCACCATTTCACGGAAATCGGCGCTTTGGTAGCCCATCTGCCGTAGCAGAGCGATATACCGGTCATTATTAAAGGTACCGTCTACCTGAAATTCACCCAAGCTTCGGATAGTATCACGCACCTGATCATCCCCTACCCGAATGCCAAGTTTGCGAACGAACTGCTGCTGCAACGTTTCATCGATCAGGCGTTCCAGCACTTCACCGCGAAAGCGGCTGTTATAAGCCGGATCAGCTGCAATCGTTTCATACATCTCGCCAAACTGCTGCTGCATGCGGGCACGATCACGTTGCAGCGCCTGTTCGAACTGAGTCTGATTAATTTCTTCGCCATTTACGACTGCCACGGCAACGTCGGTTGGCGAGCTTAAGTAACTGCCAACTCCTGCCAGGGCAAAAGTAAGAATGACCAAACCCAGAATGGTCTTAGCAACAACACCCTGGGAGCCTTCTCTGATTCTCTCTAACATCTTCGCGACATCTCTATATTCAACTTACGGTAAGTTGTCTTAAAAAAAAAGCGCATCTTAACAGATGCGCCTTTTTTAATGAAGCCCGATAACTCATCCGGACTTTACAGGCTGCCCCGGCGCGCCGGGGCAAGCAACCAGTTAATTTACGGCGTCTTTTAACGCTTTACCTGGCTTGAAAGAAGGAATTTTCGCAGAAGCGATTTGAATAGTAGCGCCGGTTTGTGGGTTACGGCCTGTACGAGCAGCACGCTCACGTACGCTGTATGTACCAAAACCAACTAAAGCTACAGAGTCGCCTTCTTTAAGAGCATCAGTAACAGCGTCAATGAACGCGTCCAGTGCACGACCAGCTGCCGCTTTTGAGATATCTGCGTTAGCAGCAATTTTGTCGATAAGTTGAGACTTGTTCACAATATCATCCCCTTCAATTGTTATTATTTTCTACAACTAGTAGTTATTAGCTTTTCTAGACTGCGCTTCGTTATAACAAGCATCTTGATGTCTTGCAAGCAGAAGACGCTTTCAAACTAATATTTTTTTTGCTTTAACCGCAGCCCTTATTATATAAGGGCTGGGTCGAAACTGACCATAACTTAGCACAGCCAACGGGAATGAAAAGCCCCTAAGCCGGATTTTTTGTGGTTTTTTTGCTATTTGCTGGTTTTTTTGCCGTATTTACTGCACTAATGCGGTCTGTAGGCTCCTGCAGTGCATATTCAAGTACATCTTCAATCCATTTCACCGGCTTAATTTCGATATCGCCTTTTACATTATCCGGTATTTCTTTTAAATCACGAATATTGTCATGCGGGATCAGCACGCGCTTAATGCCGCCACGATGCGCTGCCAGTAGCTTCTCTTTCAAGCCGCCAATCGGTAATACTTCGCCTCGCAGAGTAATTTCACCTGTCATGGCGACATCTGCCCGCACCGGATTACCGGTTAAGCTTGACACCAGCGCTGTCACCATGGCAATACCGGCACTAGGTCCATCTTTGGGGGTCGCCCCCTCCGGCACGTGAACATGGATATCCCGCTTCTCATAAAAGTCTTCGTTTATCCGCAGCACTTCAGCACGGCTGCGAACGACTGTCATCGCCGCCTGAATAGATTCTTTCATAACATCACCCAGCGATCCGGTATAAGTAAGTTTGCCCTTACCAACCACTGAAGCAGCCTCAATAGTCAATAAGTCACCACCTACTTCGGTCCACGCCAGGCCGGTAACCTGACCAATCCGGTTGCTGTCTTCCGCTTTACCATAATCGTGGCGCTGTACACCCAGAAACTCTTCCAAATTATCAGCGTTAATTACCACTTGCTTAGTGTCGGCATGCAGTAATATCTGCTTAACCGCTTTACGACACAGTTTAGAGATCTCCCGCTCCAGGCTCCGCACACCAGCCTCTCGGGTGTAATAACGAATAACACCGATAATGGCGCTGTCTTCAATAGTCAGCTCATGCGGTTTTAAACCATTTCTGCTAATTTGCTTCGAAATAAGGTGCTGTTTGGCGATATTCAGTTTTTCATCTTCGGTGTAGCCCGACAACCGGATAACTTCCATTCTGTCCAACAATGCAGCTGGAATATTCAGGCTGTTTGATGTCGCAAAAAACATCACATCCGATAAGTCGTAGTCAACCTCAAGATAGTGATCACTGAAAGTCGCATTTTGTTCGGGATCCAGCACCTCGAGCAGTGCCGCCGCCGGGTCGCCTCTGAAATCCGAGGCCATTTTATCTATTTCATCCAGCAGGAAAAGCGGATTACGCACACCTACCTTCGCCATTTTCTGAATAATTTTACCCGGCATAGAGCCAATGTAAGTGCGGCGATGCCCACGGATCTCAGCCTCGTCACGCACACCACCGAGCGCCATGCGTACATACTTACGACCGGTCGCTTTTGCTACCGATTGCCCAAGAGAGGTTTTACCCACCCCTGGCGGGCCTACCAGACACAAAATCGGGCCTTTTAATTTATTCACCCGCTGTTGCACTGCCAAATATTCAATAATGCGTTCTTTGACTTTTTCAAGCCCATAATGGTCAGCGTCCAGCACCTGCTCTGCCGCCGCCAGATTTTTCTTCACCTTACTGCGGGCCTTCCATGGTACGGTCGCTAACCAATCAATATAACTGCGCACTACGGTCGCCTCTGCCGACATTGGCGACATCATCTTCAGCTTCTGTAGCTCAGCCTTAGCTTTATTGGCTACCTCAACCGGCATCTTGGCACTTTCAATCTTGTTTGCCAGTGCTTCAAATTCATCGGGCGCGTCTTCCAGATCGCCAAGCTCACGCTGAATCGCCTTCATCTGTTCGTTCAGATAGTATTCGCGCTGGCTCTTCTCCATTTGCTTTTTAACCCGGCTACGGATGCGCCGTTCAACCTGCAAAATGTCTATTTCGCTTTCCATCATGGCCATCAGATATTCCAGCCGCTCGGTTACATCAACCAGCTCCAGAACTTTCTGTTTGTCATCTACCTTCAGTGGCATATGCGCAGCCATAGTATCGGCAAGCCGCGCCGCATCATCGATACCGCTTAACGCGGTAAGTACTTCTGGCGGGATCTTTTTATTAAGCTTGATATAACCTTCGAACTGATTAATCGCAGAGCGCAAGAAAACTTCCTGTTCGCTGCTATCAATATCGATAGAGGAAATAAGCTCAACATGCGCAGCAAACGCATCTTCCGTCTCGGTAAACTCGGTTAATCGGGCGCGCTTAGCACCTTCAACCAGTACTTTGACGGTGCCATCTGGCAGCTTCAGCAATTGCAAAATAGTGGCAACGGTACCAATCTGATACAAATCATCCGCACTGGGGTCATCCAGGGTGGCGTCTTTTTGCGCGACCAGAAAAATCTGTTTGTCATTGTCCATTGCCGCATCTAAACACTTGATAGATTTAGCCCGACCGACAAACAGGGGGATCACCATGTGGGGGTAAACGACGACGTCACGCAACGCCAATACCGGCATATGCAAACGTTCAGTTTGTTCTACTGTCATTGATTATCTCTCGAATTAATACTGCGGGCGACACCTGATACCCAGTATATGGGGTTAATTTGGCAAACTTCAATTGTGTATACGAAAAAGGAGCTGATTCAGCTCCTTTTTGTTAGTTTGATTGCATTATTTGGATTGCGCCACTTCGGGTTCGCTGTTTTCATAAATCAGTATGGGCTGCGTCTCGCCCCGGATCACTGTTTCATCAATCACCACTTTACTGACATCCTCCATCGATGGCAGCTCATACATGGTGTCAAGCAACACACCTTCTACGATTGATCGCAAACCCCGGGCACCTGTTTTGCGCTCCATGGCTTTTTGACCAATGGCCTTCAAGGCATCGTCACGAAACTCAAGTTCAACATTTTCCATTTTAAATAACGCAGCAAATTGCTTAACAAGCGCATTTTTTGGCTGACTGAGTATCTGAACCAAGGCGTCTAAATCCAGCTCTGTTAACGTCGCTACCACCGGCAACCGGCCAATAAACTCCGGAATTAAACCATATTTAACCAAATCTTCAGGCTCTACATCCCGGAACGATTCACTTAAACTGCGGGTGCTTTCCTTGCTCTTTACCGTGGCACCAAAACCGATACCGGCACCTTTGGCGCTGCGCTGTTCAATGACTTTATCCAGGCCGGCAAAAGCGCCACCACAGATAAACAAAATTTTCGAGGTATCAACCTGTAAAAATTCCTGCTGCGGGTGCTTGCGCCCGCCTTGCGGCGGCACTGAGGCAATAGTGCCCTCAATTAGCTTTAACAAGGCTTGCTGGACACCTTCACCCGATACATCCCGGGTAATTGACGGGTTGTCTGACTTGCGGGAAATTTTGTCTATTTCGTCAATATACACAATGCCGCGCTGGGCTTTTTCAACGTCATAATCACATTTCTGCAGCAGCTTCTGGATGATATTCTCAACGTCCTCACCGACATAACCGGCTTCGGTTAAGGTTGTGGCATCGGCCATAGTGAACGGCACGTCCAGTAATCGCGCCAGCGTCTCAGCCAATAATGTTTTACCACTTCCGGTTGGGCCAATCAGCAGTATATTACTTTTGCTCAGCTCAACCTCTTGCTTATTCTGAGCGCTACGAAGACGTTTATAATGGTTATAAACAGCAACCGCCAATACTTTTTTGGCATGCTCCTGACCAATGACGTAGTCATCCAGATGAGCACGTATCTCACGTGGTGTGGGTAACGTATCGGATTCACGTTTAGGCGAAATATCTTTAATTTCTTCACGGATAATGTCGTTGCATAAATCAACGCATTCATCACAAATATAAACTTGTGGCCCTGCGATCAACTTACGCACTTCATGCTGTGATTTGCCACAAAACGAGCAATATAATAATTTGCCGCTTTTATCGCCGTCATTGCGGTGATCAGACATGTAACTACCTCTTTTTACGTCGCTGGTGACCTCTAAACTGGCCACCCTGCTTTAATTATTTCGCGTCTCTTTTACTCAATATGGTATCGATCAGGCCATAATCCAAGGCTTGCTGTGCGCTTAAGAAACGATCTCGCTCAGTATCATTGACAATTTCTTCGTACGTTTTACCTGTATGATCAGCCATCAGACGGTTTAGTTTTTCTTTTATACCCAGAATTTCGCGGGCGTGAATTTCAAAATCGGTCGCCTGGCCTTGAAAGCCACCCAAAGGTTGATGAATCATCACCCGGGCATTGGGTAAACAGTAACGCTTACCTTTAGTACCACCTGACAATAAAAACGCACCCATACTGGCAGCCTGACCAACACACACTGTGGCGATATCAGGTTTAATATAGCGCATAGTATCGTAAATTGATAAACCCGCCGTCACTGAACCGCCTGGCGAATTGATATAAATGTAGATATCTTTTTCCGGATTTTCCGATTCAAGAAACAAAAGCTGCGCCACTATCAGGTTAGCCATATGGTCTTCAACCTGGCCAGTTAAAAATATAACCCGCTCTTTTAACAGCCGGGAAAAAATGTCATAAGAGCGTTCACCTTTTGCGGTTTGCTCAACCACCATAGGTACTAAAGCGTTAATGATGTCAGTCATATCACGTGACATTGGCATAAATGGGGTCCCTTAAAATAAACTCGGTATAGTTTTGCCGGAAAATAAAAGCGGCCGGAAAATAAAATGGCCCGAACTGCTGTTCGAGCCATTAAAACCGTCATACCACGATAAGTCAATCTTAGTTGGTGGCTTGCGGGTTCATTATCTCGTCAAAGGCAGCAGCTTGTTCATTGACTTTGGCTTTAGCCAGAATTAATTCAATAGCCTGCTCTTCCAGTGCCACATTGCGCATGCTTTGCATTAATTCATTGTTGCTGTGGTAATACTGAACCACTTCGGCTGGGTCTTCATACGCAGACGCAACATTAGCAATTAATTCTTCAACTTTAGCGTTGTCTACTTTCAGTTCGTTGGTTTTGATCACTTCACCTAACAATAAACCTACTTTAACCCGGTCTTTAGCTTGTTCTTCAAACAATGAAGCGGGTAATTCAGGTAACTGCTTAGGATCAACGTTATTGCCAAACCGCTGTAATGCTTGCTTACGCAATACTTCAACTTCGCCGCCAATTAACGATTGTGGTACTTCGACTTCGTTATTCGCCAGTAAACCTTTTATTACCTGCTCTTTAACTTTACCTTTGATCGTTTGCTTAAGCTCGCGCTCCATGTTTTTCCGCACCTCGGTTTTAAGGGCGTCAACACTGGCTTCGGCTAAACCAAATAGCGTGGCAAACTCATCGTTTAATTCCGGTAAAACCTGCTCTTCTACAGCTTTAACGGTAACTGCAAAGCTGGCAGCTTTACCTTTCAGGTTTTCCGCGTGGTAATCTTCAGGGAACGTCACTTCAACGGTGGCTTCCTGGCCTGCTTTTTTGCCAACAACACCATCTTCAAAGCCTGGGATCATCCTGCCCTGGCCCAGCTCTAATTGGAAGTCGCTAGCCTTGCCACCTTCAAATTCTTCGCCGTCAATAGAGCCGACAAAATCCATTGTTACCCGGTCACCAGTAGCAGCGGCGCCTTTTTTCTGTTGCCATTTAGCATGTTGCTTGCGTAGCGTTTCCAGCATTTTTGCCAGATCTTCTTCACCAATGTCAACCTTTGGCTTATTCACTTCTATTTTTTCCAGATTCGCTACTGTCACTTCCGGATACACTTCAAATGTCGCTGCGAATTCTAAATCTTTACCTGCCGCCAAAGTACCTGGAGCAAAAGTAGGCGCTCCGGCTGGGGTTAGCTTGTTTTCAATTACCGCTTCATAAAATGAACGTTGCATTTGCTCTGAAGCCACTTCCTGCAACACAGCTTGACCGAAACGTTTCTGGATAATTGACACCGGTGCTTTACCCGGGCGAAAACCATCAATACGCTGGCGTTTTGCCAGATCACGCAAGCGGTTTTTTACTTCTGAATCAATCTTGTCAGCCGGTACAGTAATCGTTAAACGGCGCTCTAAACCCTGGGTGGTTTCCACAGAAACTTGCATCATGCTACCTCGAAATCAAAATCAGGCGTCTGAAATACGCCGTGCTTGTATGGTCTGGACTCGAAAAACTTAAGCTGAACCTGACCTGTTATAAAAATGGACGCGGCATTATAGCGGGCTAAATCCTCATAGTCGAGCCTTTAGCCCTGCTTGTTTTCGTTGTTTATCTTGACAAAAAATAAAAAACAGACTTAACCTCATAAAGCTAAGTCTGTTCAATAAGTTAGTCAATTATCTGTAGTGCATTACCCAGCAGATTTACCCACTGGCACTGCCATTAAACATTAACTACGCGTCTGGCCACTGCCGGTAACAACATATTTTTCAGTTGTAAGTGCTTCCAGGCCCATCGGACCATAAGCATGCAGCTTGCTGGTCGATATCCCTATTTCGGCACCTAATCCTAATTCGCCTCCGTCAGAGAAACGCGAAGAAGCATTATGCATCACCACTGCCGTATCAACCGTGCGGATAAACCGATCCGCATTAGCCTGGTCAGCCGTGCAAATCACTTCTGTATGCTGACTACCAAACTGATCTATGTGGGCGATCGCCGCGTCCATGTCGTCTACCACTCTGATAGCGATTTCCGGCGCCAGATACTCCTGACCAAATTCATCGTCAGCAATGGCCGAAGCACCGCTAAAATAACCGACACTTTGTTTGCAGGCATGCACCTTAACCTGATGCTCCGCCAACGCTTTCGCAACCATCGGCAGAAAATCAGCTGCCTGATGCTTGTTGACCAGCAGGCCTTCGAGCGCGTTACACACCCCTGGCCGTTGCACCTTGCCATTAACCAGTAAATTAAGTGCCATATTTAAATCAGCAGTTTGGTCAACATACAAATGACAAACACCCTTAAAGTGCTGAATGACCGGAATACGGCTTTGCTCAGTAACAAAGCGAATTAAGCCTTCACCACCACGGGGAATTACCAAATCAATAAACTGATCTTGTTTTAGCAATGCTAACAATAAATCCCGATCAGGGTCCGGCACTATGGTAATCACTTCTTCTGGCAAGTCGTGGTCACGCAATGCCTGACGCATCGCCGCCGCAATTGCCAAACTGGTGTTAATCGCTTCGCGACCGCAGCGTAGGATCACCGCATTACCTGACTTAAAGCACAAGGCTCCGGCATCAGCGGTAACATTGGGCCGGGCTTCGTAAATCATACAGATTACACCAAGCGGAATCCGGGTTTTGGCAATATTTATCCCATTAGGGCGCTGCTCAATTTGCCGGGTAGACCCAACCGGATCGGGTAACTGAATAATCTGTTCAATCGCCTGAGCCATTGCTTCAATACGTTCCGGGTTCAAGGTTAACCGGTCAATCATTGCCGCACTGGTCCCGTTACTGCCCGCCTGGGCAACTTCATCTTTGTTTGCTGCAATAATGGCACCGGTCGCTTCACGGATACGATTAGCAACGCTTTGTAATACAAAGTTTTTTTGCTCTGTTGATAAGATAGCAACAGCTTTAGCAGCCTTGGCTGCCTGAGCAGCCAGGGTGGCTGCAACATCAGAAATCATAATTTCTCCAATAACATCATTTCACTACGGTGGATTACAGCATCACTGCCAGCCGGGCAATAGCCCAGGCGCTTCGGAATATCGCGGCTCTGCTGTCCCTTAATTGAAAATAACTCCGTAGCACTAAAACGGCTTACACCTTTGGCAATCCGGCGGGTGCCCTTAGCACAACGAATAATAACCGCATCACCAGAATCAAATTCACCTTTAACGCGGACAATGCCGCTACTAAGCAGCGATGCGCCGTGTTGACTCAGCGCTTCAACGCAGCCATCATCAACCCATATTTCGCCTTTCGCCCGCAAGGTATGGCGTACCCAATGCTTTTTAGCCGGTAACGGTTTATGCTGGCCAAAAAACACTGTGCCAGGATTCTCACCCGCTAAAAGACACTCAAACGTTTCAAGCTGATGACCATCAACGATCAGGGTATCAACGCCCTGCGCTGTAGCTTTTTCAGCAGCCTCTACTTTAGTACGCATACCGCCGGTACCTACCGCCGATGCTGCCCCACCTGCCAGGCTATAAATAGCAGCATCAATTTTGCTCACTTCCGGAATGAGCGTTGCCAATGGATCTTTACTCGGATCAGCTGTATAGAGTCCTTTCACATCAGAACAGATAATCAGCGCGTCAGCCTGGACAACCGTCGCCACCATGGCAGCGAGATTATCGTTATCACCGACTTTCAGCTCGTCCGTGGCAATCGTATCGTTCTCGTTAACAATAGGCAGCACTTGATGGTCAAGCAGCTTTCGTAAGGTGTTTTGAATATTAACGTGACGTACTCTGTCACTGAGGTCGCCATGCGTCAGCAATACCTGTGCACAAGGGAAATCAAAACAGTTGGTCCAGAAGTTCATCATCTGGTTTTGACCAACAGCAGCCATGGCACGTTTGAGCGCAATGGGCACCCGTTGGTGTGGAAAATTAAAATGATGACGGCCAGCCGCCACGCTACCAGACGACACCAGAATGACTTCCCGGCCTTGCTTTCTGCATTGGTGGATAAATTCAGCGATTGGACGTAAATATTGTTCGCTACATCCTTCGTTGTCTGGCGCTATCAGGGCACTACCCACCTTTAGTACGACCCTACGCCAGCTTGGGTTTATCATAACTCCTCCGGTATTTTGACCGGCGCCAGTATAGCAAAAACGCCTACCCGGCACCACCGGCAAGCAACATCGATCCAGGCTATGCAGCGGAAAATAAGCATTAATATTCATTAATTTAGCATTTATTAAGCCCCCTTCCGGCAAGGGGCCGGTTGCTTTTTGACCAGCAAAACTGTAATTAAATTACCGTTTTAGCCAATATTTGCGCTTTTTAAACCAAGAGGAAGGCGAATGCATAAAGCACCCCATTATAGATTTGGTGAATACTTACTATAAACGAGATAAAATAAGGAAATGAAAAGTCCGACGGTAAAAATACGACGTTTTTTCAACTGAGAAATCGATGAGTAATTGTAGAAGAATGGTCGGTGATGCAGGATTTGAACCTGCGACCCGTGGGATTAAGAATACCCAAACCAAGTGCGCTATTTTAACTTAAGGGGAGATGGTCGGTGATGCAGGATTTGAACCTGCGACCCCTTGGACCCAAACCAAGTGCGCTACCAAGCTGCGCCAATCACCGACTATATGAACTCAGGAAAAAATGGGGTGGATGATGGGGTTCGAACCCACGACAACCG
>NZ_JBFJPY010000033.1:0-31268 GCF_041616895.1 Arsukibacterium sp. | reverse complement strand
TTTTACAGGATGCGCAACGTCTGCTAAGCAGGCAAGGCAGCTGGCTGATTAGTGACAAACTGGCTGCTGATTTCCAACTGCTGCATGCGCAACGTGATACCCTGGTATATGTGCAACACGGTTGTGTTCCGGTCGACATTTCACAGGTAAGAACCATGTTTCAGCAAATGCTGGCGCTTGATATTGCTGACGGCATTGTGGTCAGCAGTGCTGGTTTTTCTAATCAGGCCTGGATTTTTGCCCAGGAAGCAAATATTCGCTTGTTGGACAACAAAAGCTTAAGAAAACAGCAAAAACGCGCAAAAATTCAGCAAGTGCCACTAATTCAAAGCTAATATCAAAGTTTCATCAGGATTTTTAGCAATAAAAAAGCGATATTCAGTAGCGAAAGGAATCAAAATAATAAACATGGACTGCTTCACTTCCTGCATAGCTGGCTTCGGCCAGCTTTTTTATGTGCGCCTATCCAGTTGCTATAAAATCAATTTAACTTATTTTAAAACGGGTGGCGGCAGACTGAAGTTGTGCTGCTAATCTGGCAACATCGTCACTGTGCACCAAAGTACGTTCTGCTTTACTGGTACTGCTATTTGCCAGTTGCACCATGTGCTGCATATTGTCGCTAATGGCAGTACCTAAGTCGAGCTGGCTGGCACTGGCATCGCTTACCGCATTACTTATTTGCCGGGTTTGGGCAATCGCCTGATTAACCGCTTCCAGTGCACTGGCCAGTTGCGCCGTGGTCGCAACACATTGCTCGGCGTCTGTCTTGCCGGTAAGTATTGAAGCCACCGCCTGCTCGCTTTGTTGCTGTAAACTGGTGATCATCTGGCGTATTTCACTGGTGGCCTGCTGGGTGCGCCCGGCTAGTGAGCGCACTTCATCTGCGACAACGGCGAATCCGCGACCTTGCTCACCAGCCCGCGCTGCTTCTATGGCTGCATTTAACGCCAATAGATTCGTCTGTTCTGCAATGGCGCTGATGGTCGTCAGGATGCCCCCAATGTTAGTAGACTGATCATTTACTTTATTCATTACATCGCTGGTGCCGGATAACTGAACAGCCAGGCCGGTTATCAGCTGTTTATTCTTATCAGAAATTTTCTGAATGTGTTGGCTTTGCTCCAGGGCCTGGCGCATGGCCTCACCTGCCTGTTGTGCCTGAACGGCGACGGTCTGGGTATTATCCGCTAACGCTTCTGTGATGCCGTTAACCCGGCTGATTTGCTGCTGCTGCTGTTGCAGTGACTGACTGATTTCCTGTACTTCATGGCTGGACTGACTGGCATTGCTGTTCAACTCAGTCGCATTTTGCTGAATATTGGTAATCAAACTTCGTAGAGCAGCAATCAGACTGTTTACTTTAGCCGATAACGCACCAAATTCGTCTTGCTGGACAATAGTCAATTCACGGGTTAAATCGCCTGTGGCAATATTACCCAGCATATGGTTAATGCTGGCCAGCGGTTTTAACATCGCGTTAATGGTCAGATAGGCGGCGGCCACAGCCAGTAGCACCAGCACTAACATCATCACCAAAGTACGGTTGCTGCCAGAACTTAACGCGGTTGATACTTGTTGCTGCAACTGAGTAAAGCGTTGATCTGCCAGTGTTACCACCTGATCCAGCGCCATAATGGCTTGCGCCACCTGTTGCTCTGAGCTGTTGAGTTGTCGGCGAGCACTCTGCTGTTGAGCCAGCTGTTGTTGTTTTATGCTAAGCAAGCTGCTCTCGCTTTGCAGTTGCTCAGACAAGGCGCTGAATTGCTGTTGGAACTGTGGCCAGAGTCCATCAGTTTCAATGCCACTAATTTGCCGGTCGAGATAATCAATATTGACCTGAATATCGCTAAGGGTGAAGCCAATATTCTGTTGGTTCCGCTCCAGTACCGCCAGGTCAACATAGGCTGCGACTTCACGCACAGTATTCAGTAGCCCGAGAATTTGACCATCAATTCGCCCGGCATTGCCACTTATTTGCTCCATGACATCATCATCCAGTGACAGATCGGCATCGGCTAAATCAAGCAAGCTGGCGCCGGCATCATCAATAGCCGTTTCCAGCAGGGCGAGTTCTGCTTCTACCGCCTTTGCAGCGGCAAGGCTCTGCTGGCGGGCATTGAACATGCTATCTACAGCGGCGCTATATTGGTTAAAGTGAGTCAGTGCAGCCTGCAACGGTTGTTGTAATGCAGTGTCCTCAGCCGTCAACTGATTAAAATCAGTGATCAGCGAGCTAAACTGCTGGCGGCTGGCAATAAACTGTTGCTGATAATTGTTTATTTCAGTTTGCTGTTCAGCGGTAAAGCCTAACGCCGATAACTTTGCCAGCTTAAGTAACTGGATCTGAGCCAGATTGCTCTGCTGCTGAGCAGGCACGGCCAGTTGATTAACATCATTACTGTAGCGGGTGACTGTATTAAAACTAAACAGGGCTAAAATGCTGGCTAACAGCAATAGCGCTGCAATAAAACCGAAGCCTAACACAACTTTATGAGCAACTTTTAACGTCATAGTATTTGCCGCCAGCAGGCTGTTTTTCACAAGTATAGTGATAAAACGAGGAGTTGATTTAAAAACAACAAGGTAGCAAACAAACAGAAACGGGTCTAGCCGGAAATGTGGTTAGAATGGTGATTTAAATACCAAGGCGCACCAGATTGGTGCGCCTTATAAAGCTATTAAGATAGCGGCCTGGCGTTAAAAGCTGCTGAGTGATGCCGCTGGAATAAATTGATTCAGCGCCGCGCTGCGGATCAGGCTGGCACTTTTTTCTATATCCGGCCCAAAATAACGGTCTTGCTGATAAAAGCTGACTTCGGCTCGCAGCAGGGCTTTGGCATTCTCCAACAACGTGGTCGAGGTTAACGGCGCCCTGAAATCCAGTCCCTGTGCTGCAGCCAGATACTCCACTGCCAACACGCCGGTGGTATTCTCACTCATATCTGCCAGGCGCCTGGCGGCAAAGGTTGCCATCGACACGTGATCCTCCTGATTGGCCGAGGTTGGCAGGCTGTCCACCGATGCCGGGTGAGCCAGGCTTTTATTCTCAGACGCCAGTGCTGCCGCAGTAACCTGAGCAATCATAAAGCCACTGTTGACGCCGCCGTTAGGAACCAAAAATGCCGGTAACTTACTTAAACTGGCATCAATTAGCAGTGCCATCCGACGCTCAGACAGCGCGCCAATTTCCGCAATAGCCAGTGCCAGATTATCAGCCGCCATGGCCACCGGTTCAGCATGAAAGTTACCACCCGAGAGAATATCGCCTTCATCGGCAAAAACCAGCGGGTTGTCAGTGACACCATTCGCTTCAACCTGCAGCACCTCTGCCGCCTGACGAATTTGAGTTAAGCAGGCGCCCATTACCTGTGGTTGGCAGCGCAGGCTGTAAGGGTCCTGCACTTTGTCACAGTCTTTATGCGAGGCCCCAAGCTCCGAACCATTCGCTAATAAATGCCGGTAGATTGCGGCTGCATCAATTTGGCCACGCTGGCCGCGAGCCAGGTGGATTCTGGCATCAAAGGGAGCACGACTGCCAAGCGCTGCTTCAACACTCATGGCCCCAATCACTGCGCCGGCAGCAAACAGGTTTTCAGCACGGAACAAGCCTTCCAGCGCCAAAGCAGTTGAAGCTTGCGTACCATTGAGTAATGCCAGTCCTTCTTTCGCCGCCAGAGTAAGCGAAGACATCCCGGCCAGAGCCAGTCCTTCCGTTGCATCGTAGATCTGGCCGCGATAGCTCACTTCACCTTCACCAATTAATGGCAACACCATATGTGCAAGTGGTGCTAAGTCACCCGAAGCTCCGACCGAGCCTTTAATTGGAATGCACGGATATAATTCGGCGTTAACTAAACCGATCAGTGCCTCAATTACTTTTAGCCGGATCCCGGAAAAACCACGGGCGAGGGCATTAATTTTCAGTACCAGCATCAGTCGCACAGTACTGTCATCCATAAAATCACCAAAACCGGCAGCATGGGACAATACTATCGAGCGTTGTAACAGCTCCAGTTCTTCGTTTTTAATCCAGGTGTTGGCCAGCAAGCCAAAGCCGGTATTGATGCCATAGACGACTTTATTCTGTTTAATCACATTCGCGACGCAGTCTGCCGACTTCTCAATTGCAGGTATCGCAGCGCTGTCTAGTGTTAGCTGCACGGGCCCTTGCTGTACCTGGCGTAACTGGGCAAGTGTTAAGGTACCCGGCACTATATTTAGTGTAAAACTCATGCTGTTACTCCGTAACCATTGGTAAGTCTAAGGCCTGCTCTTTTGCGCAGTTCACGGCAATGTCGTAGCCGGCATCAGCATGACGCATTACGCCGGTGCCAGGGTCGTTCCATAGCACCCGGCCAAGCCGGGCGGCTGCTTGCTCAGTGCCGTCAGCGACAATAACCACACCGCTGTGTTGGCTGTACCCCATACCAACGCCACCGCCATGATGCAGTGATACCCAGGTAGCCCCCCCGGCGGTATTAAGCATCGCATTTAATAATGGCCAGTCTGATACCGCATCAGAGCCATCCAGCATGGCTTCAGTTTCCCGGTTAGGGCTGGCAACAGAGCCGGAATCGAGATGATCGCGGCCTATCACAATCGGCGCCTTTAACTCGCCGTTTTTCACCATGTCATTAAACGCCAGGGCAAGCCGCGCCCGGTCTTTTAAGCCAATCCAGCAGATGCGGGCAGGCAAGCCCTGAAATTGAATGCGCTGCCGCGCCATGTCCAGCCAGTTATGCAGATGGGGATCGTCCGGAATAAGTTCTTTTACTTTCGCATCGGTTTTATAGATATCTTCGGCATCACCTGACAGGGCGACCCAGCGAAACGGTCCGATGCCCTGACAAAATAAGGGCCGGATATAGGCTGGCACAAAGCCCGGAAAGTCAAAGGCATTGGTCACGCCTTCATCATGTGCCATTTGGCGAATGTTATTACCGTAATCGGTAGCTACTGCACCGCGCTGTTGCATGGTCAGGATGGCTTGAACCTGCACTGCCATTGATTGTTTGGCCGCCTTTACCACGCCGGCTTCATCAGTTTTGCGCTCTGCAGCAGCTTGCTGCATGCTCCAGCCTCGGGGCAGATAGCCATTTAGCGGATCATGCGCTGAGGTTTGATCGGTTACCACATCGGGAGTAATACCACGCTCGACCAGCTCTGCGTATATATCAGCGGCATTGGCCAGCAAACCGATAGAGGTTGGTTTGCCTTCTGCTTTTGCTTGTTGCAGCATTGCTAATGCTTCGTCCAGAGAATAAGCTTTCTTGTCGAGATAACGGGTTTTTAGCCGAAAATCAATGCGGCTCTCGTCAACCTCACAGGCAATCATATGAAAGCCCGCCATAGTGGCAGCCAGTGGCTGAGCGCCACCCATTCCACCAAGACCGCCGGTTAAAATCCATTTACCAGTTGCGGAACCAGCAAAATGTTGTCTGGCCATCGCAACAAAGGTCTCATAAGTGCCCTGGACAATGCCCTGGGTACCAATATAAATCCAGGATCCCGCGGTCATTTGGCCGTACATCATCAGACCTTTGCGATCCAACTCGTTAAAATGTTGCCAATTGGCCCAAGCAGGTACCAGGTTAGAGTTGGCGATAAGTACCCTGGGAGCGTCCGGGTGAGTAGGAAATACCCCAACCGGTTTACCACTTTGCACAAGCAATGTCTGGTTGTCTTCCAGCCGGTTCAAGACCTCAACGATTTTGTCGAAGCACTGCCAGTTGCGGGCAGCCCGGCCAATACCGCCATATACCACCAGCGCTTGCGGGTGTTCGGCCACTTCCGGATCCAGGTTGTTCATTAACATCCGCTTGGCGGCTTCGGTTTGCCAGCTTTTTGCGGTGATGCTAGCGCCGCGCTCGGCGCGAACTATCCGGCTGTTATCAATACGTGAGTCTGTCATCAGATACGCTCGTTGTTGTTTGGTAATGAAAAATTCAGATGGCCGCCTAATCGGTAGCGGCTACCCGGTGATGTTAAATATGCCAGGCTGACCGCACCATCCCGGCTAAAGGTGCGGCGGGTCAGGCGCAAACAGGGTTCGGCTTTTTTCAGCATTAAATGCTTACAGGTAAAATCGTCCGGCCAAATCGCTTCAACGGTATGTTCCGCTTCGGTAAGCGGCGCAATCAGGCTAAGATACTGATGAGGCGTCTGGTGGCTAAAATCCTGAGAAATATAAGCTGGAACCTGCAATGGGTTGACATACCGTGCTTCTAGTTGCAGCGGCAGACCATTCTCCAGATGCACGATCAGGGAAAAAAATACCGGGGCATTACGTTGCAACCCCAGGGCAGAAGCAATGATGGTCGGGCAGGGTAATTCGGTCAGCTGAAGTAACTTTGCGCTATAGGCATGGCCCCGGGCCTGCACCTCATCGGCAATATTCCGAATTTCCAGCAGGGATGATTGAGACTTTAACGCTGCGACAAAGCTGCCAACGCCCTGGGTTCGGTATAAAATACCTTGTTCTGTCAGCTCTTGCAGTGCACGGCGCGCTGTCATCCGGCTTACGCTGAATTGCTCGGCCAGTTCATTTTCTGAGGGTACCCGGCTATGTTCCGGCCAGGCACCAATCTCTATCTGACTGAGCATAAACTCTTTTATTTCAGCAAACTTGGCCATTGCCACTCCACTACGCTAAAAAACACGGCATGATTAAATACCGAGGCTTAATAAAAAATACTGCAATTTAGTTGTATATACAAGTTGTTGGTGTAAAATTATTTGGTTATCTAATGAGGGAGAGGCCTATGCAGCAGTTTGATGCCATCTGGATTAATGCCAATATTGCTACCATGATAAACAATGGTAAACCCTACGGCACCATTGAAAACGGTGTGCTGGCAATTAAGGATGGTTTGATTGCTTTTGTTGGCAGCCGCAATGCATTGCCAGAGTTTGATGCCATGGCAACACCGCTGCACGATGCACAGGGACAATGGCTGCTACCCGGCTTTATTGATTGTCATACTCACCTTATTTATGCCGGCAACCGGGCCAATGAATTTGAAATGCGCTTAAATGGTGCCAGTTATCAGCAAATTGCCGCAGCAGGTGGCGGTATTAACGCCACGGTAGCGGCCACCCGTGCTGCCAGCCATGAACAGTTATTCAGCCTGGCAAAAGACCGGCTGAACACTTTGCTGGCACAGGGAGTGACAACGATGGAAATTAAGTCGGGCTACGGTCTTGATTTAGCCACCGAGCAAAAAATACTGGAAGTCGCCGCTGAACTGGATAATCACCACCCGGCAACGTTGGTTAAAACATTTTTAGGGGCTCACGCACTGCCAGCTGAGTTTAAAGGCAATGCGGATGGCTATATTGACGAAGTATGTAAGATGCTGCCAAAGCTGAATGCCAACAAGCTGGTGGATGCGGTGGATGTGTTCTGTGAGGGAATAGGCTTTAGTGTTAGCCAATGTCGCAAAGTGTTCGCTACCGCCCACGCGCTGGGATTACCGGTAAAAGCCCATGCCGAGCAGCTGTCAAACCTGGGTGGCAGCAGTCTAGTCGCCGAGTTTGGGGGCTTGTCAGCTGACCATGTTGAGTTTTTAGATGAAGCGGGCGTGGCAAAGATGGCAGCAGCAGGTACAGTAGCAGTGTTACTGCCCGGCGCTTATTATTTCCTGCGGGAAACCAAGCTGCCTCCTGTCAGTCTGCTGCGGCAATATCAGGTGCCAATGGCGATTGCCACTGATTTAAATCCGGGAACATCGCCATTGTGTTCCATACCACTAATGTTAAACATGGCTTGCACGCTATTTCGCTTAACGCCCGAGGAGGCCTTACTGGGGATAACCCGCCATGCTGCAACCGCATTAGGGCTTAGCGATCGCGGCGTAATAGCCAGCGGCATGCGGGCAGATTTTGGCTGTTTTAATATCAGCCAGCCAGCTGAGCTTTGCTATCAGTTTGGCGTGAATCAGCTTAAGCAGCTGATCATTAACGGTAAGCCAGTAAGGCTCTGAGCCATACGGCTTTACAAGTAGTAAATTTGGGGTAAGCTGTCAGTAAAACCCAACTTCGCAGTAACAAGGTGTGGTAGCGCCATGGTAATTGGATCCAACCGTTTTTCAGCTTTGTGGCTGGTCAGTGTGAGCGGGCCGGCGATGGCGAGTCAGGTTGAACCCACATTGCCTGTTACAGCGCTTTTAGTCATGCTGCTTCTATTACTGTGTTTCGCATTTATTTATATTGTGATTTTAAAATTCCGGCTGAAGGGGGCATTGCAACCCAAGGCCGATTTGGTAGGGTTTTATTCCTTACACGACGATATAAGTGGCTTCCCCAATAAATATGCATTGCAACGAAAGCTGGATGATATTCTGAACAGTGCGCCAGAGCAGAAGTTTGCGCTGATCTTGCTAAAAGTAGAAGAGTTTGACCAGATAAACCAGCTGCTGGGTCATAGCAACAGCAATTTAATTCTGGCCCAAATAGCCCAGCGAATTAATGATAATCTGGCCCATGAAAGTAAAATACTGACTTACGAATATCGCCAGCAACAACCGGTTCGGGTATGCCATCTGGGCAGCGTTGACTTTGCTATCTGGCTGGATATCGGTAACCAGAGCGCACGGGCCGAATTTTTAGCGCAGCAATTACAAAAATCAGTGCCCCAGCCGATGCTGGTGCATGGCTGTGCGATCGAATATCGGTTAGGGGTAGGTATTTCGCTCTATCCTGAACATAGCACCCAGTTTAACGAGCTTCTGGAGCGGGCCTATCTTGCGTTACAGCATTACCAATGGCGCCGGGGTGCCGGCTTATTATTTACCCCGGACATGATTAACTATACCACAGAGAAACTGGCGCTGATGGCCGAACTTCGTCAGGCCATTGATCAAGATCAACTGGTGTTGTTTGTTCAGCCGCAAATGGCGATGCGCAACCGCCAGGTGTTGGCGGCGGAGGTGCTTATTCGTTGGCGGCATCCGCAAAAAGGCTTACTGGCGCCCGAGGCGTTTTTAGCACTGGCTGAAGATATGGGCGTAATTTATCCGCTTAGCCTGTGGGTATTAGAGCACGCGATAAAAACCATAGCCAGCCTGACTGAACAGGGGCTGGTCAGCCGGATTGCCGTTAATATCTCCAGCAAAGATTTATTGCAGGATGAGCTGATAGAGGCCCTGGAGCGTCTGTTTAATAAATACCAGGTGAAGCCGCAACTTCTAATGCTGGAAGTCAGCGAAAATGCGTTGGTGGCACAGCCAGAACGCACCATGGCAATGATGCAACGACTGCATGCACTGGGTGTTGAACTGGCACTGGATGATTTTGGTACCGGCTTTTCGTCTCTGGCGTATTTACGTCAGTTGCCTGTGCAATACGTTAAAGTTGACTGCAGCTTTATCAGTGAATTACATAAAACCGAGGCGCACATTGCCATCACCGGGGCAATTATCGATATGGCACGTAATCTCGGGTTAGGGGTGATCGCAGAAGGGGTCGAGAGTGCCGAAGTTGCTGACAAGTTATTGCGAATGGGCTGTGTCCGAGGACAGGGGTTCTGGTATTCACAGCCTTTCGAACTGAGTGGTTTTCCGGCATGGTTGCGCCAATGGCAACATCGGCACCCGGGCTAAATTTCCGGCGGTTGCAGCGCTTTACCCGCAATAAATGCCAACACCAATGCGCTAAGCACCTGACCACATTGACTGATACCTGCCGCAACACCTGCCGGATGACATGCCGGAGCGGCTTCTGCCAGGTGCAGGTAGCGGGCGCGGGGTAATGTTGCCAGTTGAAATACAAACTGCGCCGCCTGTTCAACTGTCAAACCAGTATAGTTTAGCGCGCTAGCCGGCATGCTCTGAATACTGTCGGTATCCAGTTCAATGGCGATATCGGCCGCACCCTGACAGCAGTGCTCAATTGCCTTGTCTACTGCCTGCTGATAACTGAGCTCCTGGCGTACCGCAATTTGCTGATAGCTCAGGTAGTTGCCGCCCGCTTGTTGCAACAGCGCTAAGCTTGTCGCAGAGTTTTTTTGCAGGTCAAGCCCCAGTACGGTGTAGTGCCCCAAATATCCGGCTGCACTGGCATAGCTAAAGCCGTTGCCACTGTGGCGTCCTTCAAGTGGTCGGAAATCGGCATGGGGATCCAGATTTGCACAGTTGACCGGATGTCCGCTTACTTCAGCCAGCGCTTGTAATAACGGCAAGGCATTATTGTGGCCACCACCAATAACCAGCGGATACAGCCCGGCCTTAAAGATAAGGCGTACCTGCTGATAAACCCGCTGATCAAGTTCGACGCAAAGTTGGCGCAACTCCTGAAGTTGTTCTGGGTTCTGATTACTCAACGTTGCCGCACGTTGCTGCAGATCGCTGCACGCTATCTGGCCGAGTAATAAAATACGACTGGCGTTAAGATGATCGTTATGTTGCAGATTGAGAAAACGCTGCAAAAAAGCATGCCAGCCCAGT
Source organism: Arsukibacterium sp. (assembly GCF_041616895.1). GTDB lineage: Bacteria > Pseudomonadota > Gammaproteobacteria > Enterobacterales > Alteromonadaceae > Alishewanella. Next base: position 20,823 of record NZ_JBFJPY010000033.1, on the reverse strand, counting down.
TCGGCGCCGGGATTGCCCATATTAGCCAGCGGACCAATGCATTCGGCAATACCCAACAACACAAACTGACCGCCCGCTGCTTTATGGGCTGCCAGCAGTTCAGCGGTAGTGCGTTCTGACTGTGGCAATGTTAGTTGCGAGCCCAACCGGTCTTCGCCACTGCGCCCGATGCAGTAGTTGTTTAAGTCACTAACCGTAAATCGTTGTAACATCAGGCAACTATCCTGTTGTTATTCGATGTCGAGCGGGTCCGGTGACATAATAATGCCGGTGCTGTCAGCATACAAATGATCACCAGGCAGAAACGTCACGCCAGCAAAATTAACCGGCACCTCGGTTTCACCAAAACCGTTGTCGTCAGCGCCAATCGGTATGGCGTTGACCGCTTGAATACCAATTTCAAAGTCTTCCAATGCGTCTAAATCACGAACGCTGCCATAACAGACAATGCCTTCCCAGCCATTGCCGGCTGCCATGCTGGCCAGTTCTGCATCAATCAGCGCACGCCTGGCAGAGCCGCCGCCATCAATTAACAGTACCTTGCCGACACCTTTATCCGCCAGCATCTGGCGGATCAGGCCGTTGTCTTCGAAGCATTTAATAGTGTGAATTTGGCCGCCGAAGGAACGTCTGCCACCATAATTTGCAAAAATAGGTTCGACCACGTCAACCTGATCCGCATAAAGATCGCACAGTTCTGAGGTATTGTATTCCATAGTAGGCTCCGTAAGACAACAGCGTTTGCACAGTATAGCGCTATGCTTTGCAACCTCAAGGGAATAATGTTGGTTAAGCATGCTTTTGTATTCAACAAAGTATTGCTGCAAAAGCAATTTGTTTGTTAAGGTGGTATTGCCATGCCATCAGAGAGCGAACCGTGTCAGCAGAATTATTCGCCCGAATACCGCTGTATTTAACGCAAGCAATATTAGCGTTGCTGATGGTACTGTCATTTTGGTATTACCTGCGGGTTTACCGGCAGCGCTATTTGAAATATTGGCTGCTGGCTTTTCTGGCCTTTGCCGGCTATCAAACTTCCGTTTTACTGTTAAATAATTCGCCACTAGGTTCATCTGGGGTAAAATTACCGCTCTTAATGCTTATGCATTTTTGCTTTTATGCATTTGCATTACTAATGCTGCTTGGCAATCGGTTGCAATTTACCAACAACAGCATGCCATTGTTTCGCTGGTCTGCCCATTTCTACTTTCTGATTATTTTAGCGTTGGCAATGGCCAGTGCGTTGTTGCCGGAAATATTAACGGTATTAGCGCCGTGGCAAACATTTCTGGAGTTTAGTTTTCGTTTTATTGTTGGCGGGCTGTTGTTGTTCAGCGCCGGGATCTGGCTGTGGCAAAACAGCAATTATAGAGTCGGCCCTCGTTTATCGGCGGCAATTTTGTTGTTATGGGGCGCGCTTTACCTGATAACTGCGGGTGGTGAAATTTTGCAACCAACGAGTTATTTCTCGCTAAAGCAGCTGATGGTTTATAAAAGCATTGAGCTTACTTTATTGGTAACGCTAGGGTTTTCACTGGTTATTTGGTTACAGGAGAATGAGCGCAGTACTAACCTTAAACTCACCGAAAAAACCCGTTACCTTGATCAACACGATCAACTGACCGGCGCACTCAATCGTGATGCCTTGCTGCTTCAGCTGGACCAGTTAATTGGCAATAACAGTGCAGGTAGTTTGCATGTGGTGATGTTGGGGCTGGATAAATTTAAAAACGTCAATGAGTCTGTTGGTCTTAAGCAAGGTGATCGGATCTTGCGGGAAGTGATCCGGCGGTTCGAGCAAAGCATTGTTAAACCAACACTGATTGCCCGCACCGGTGGTGATATTTTTGGTTTGGTGCTGGCGGATATTGTCAGTGATAAGCAACTGCAATATAGCTTGCAGCATATCCAGCAGCTTATCGAAAAACCCTTTTTACTCGATAGCGGGCCAATAAAGCTGACAACCAGCATCGGTTTGTCGCACTTTCCCATTCATGCCTCAACGGCAGAACACCTGTTGCAGCAGGCCAATATCGCCTTTCATCAGGCCAAACGTTTGCAAGCCAGCTGGTTGAGTTATCAAACTGGCATGGAAGAAGAAACAGCCCGTCTGCTGGCGTGGGAAAGTGAATTGCTGCAGGCAATCAGTGAAAATCAGTTTGTATTGTATTACCAACCGCAGCTGAGCTTACGCAGTAACTTGCTTGAGGGGTTTGAGGTGCTGGTTCGCTGGCAACACCCGCAACGTGGCCTGCTAATGCCGGGGCAATTTTTGCCGATGTGCGAGCAACTTGGTCTGAGCCAGGTCCTGGATTTAGTAATTTTGCGCAATGCCATTGCCAGTATTTCGCGGTGGCAGCGCCAGGGCGTCACCATTCCGCTGGCCATTAATATGTCGCCGATCCACTTTGAGCAAGAAGGGCTAAAACAGGAACTTACCGGGTTGCTGCAGCAATATGCGGTGTCACCTGAAATGGTCGAGTTAGAAGTGACAGAAAATACCGCGATGCAGGATATGGAGAAAGGCTCTAACTTTGCGCTGGAATTACAACAAATGGGCATCAAAGTGTCGATAGACGATTTTGGGACCGGGTATTCATCGTTGGCTTATTTGCGCAAAATGCCAATTGAAAAAATAAAGATAGATCGTAGTTTTGTGATGGACATGACATCAAATGACTCTGACATGATCATAGTCAAAACCATGATAAAGCTGGCGCATGGCCTGGGCAAACGTATTCTGGCTGAGGGGGTGGAAACCGTTGACCAATTGAATTTACTACGCAGTTTATCCTGCGATGCAGTGCAGGGTTATTACATTGCCAAGCCACTACCTGAACCGGAAGCATTAGCCTTTTTTAAAGCATATCCGCGCTAATTATACAGATCCATGCTGTTAACATTTAATAAAGTAAACTAATCTTAAGTTTCTGTCAGTATGTTGAGTAGACACTATGAAGTTGCTTCGCCAGTTAACTATTAAACAACGGCTACTAGCCAACGCGTTTGCGTTAATTATTGCCATGCTATTGATGCTGGCGATCTTGTTTTATCAAAGCAATCAACTTAGCAGTCTGGCGGCTACTCAACAGTTGGTAGAGCAGCTTAATACCGATGTGCTAATGCTGCGCCGGCATGAAAAAGATTTTATGATGCGCAGCGAACTGAAATATCAACAGCGGTTAAATGACCGGATAGAGCAGTTAGCTACTAAGGTTGCTGCATTACGCCAATACTTAGCACAGCATAACATTGATGTTGCGCCACTAAACCAGTTCAGCCAACTCACCTCTGAATATCAAACTGTGTTCAACAAGCTGGTGGCGCAGCAAACGCAGCTGGGTTTAAGCGCGGCTGAGGGGTTGCAGGGCCGGCTGCGCGATAATGCTCAAACTCTGGAACAGCAGCTGAGTCAGGCCGATGAACTTCAGTTACAACTGAGCTTGTTGCAGTTGCGACGTCAGGAAAAAGATTTTTTGCTACGCCGCGAGCTTCGCTATGTTGAAGGTTTTAACACTGATTTCTCTGATTTTATTGCCACACTGCAACGCAGCTTTCCTGCCGGCGTTGCCCCGGCTAATGCGTATCGTGATGGCTTTAATAGTCTGGTGACCGGCATGCAGCAATTTGGGCTTGACGAAACGCAGGGCCTGACTGGCGAGATGCGCTCTGCGATTCAGCAAACTGAAACCAGCTTAAAGACATTATCTGAAGACAGCAGCAGTGCCATCGGCGACGCGGTTAGCAGTACCAAACAGTTGGCGGTAGCGATTTTTATTGTGGTATTAGTGCTGATGCTGGTGTTGGTAGGCTTTACCAGTAGCAGTATTATCAACCCAGTACTGGCGGTTTGTAAAACCATTGGCTTGATCCGCAACGAGCATGATTTCCGGCAACGGGTGGACGAAAGTGGTCAGGATGAAATGAGTCATCTGGCTCAGGATTTTAACGCCATGCTGGCAGATATTCAGCATTTAATCAGAACGGTGAATGAGGCCTTAGGGATGCTGGATCAGGCCACGGCGGAACTGGCACAGTCAACTTCAGATACCAGTGAGGGCATGCAACGCCAGCAGTCTGAAACCGATATGGTCGCCACCGCAGTCACTGAGATGGGCGCGACCATTAACGAAATTGCCAGTAATACTGAAATGACGGCAGCCAAAGCAGAGAGCACGAATCAAAATGCGAATAGTGGCCGCAAAGAAGTGGAGCAAACGGTTAATAAAATTCAGCAGCTGTCGGGCCGCTTGCAACAGGCAACAACGATCGTGACCGAACTTGAGCAGGACAGCCAGACCATTGGTTCAGTACTTGATGTTATTAGAGGCATTGCGGAACAAACTAATTTATTGGCATTAAATGCGGCCATTGAGGCGGCTCGGGCCGGAGATCAAGGCCGCGGTTTTGCCGTGGTGGCGGATGAGGTCAGACATTTGGCGCAACGTACTTCTCAGTCAACTGGTCAAATCGAAGAAATAATATCAGCGTTACAAGGCCGTACCCGCCATATTGTTGAGGCGATGCAGCAATGCCGGCAGCAAGGTACCGACAGTGCCGAGCAAGCCGGTATTGCCATGACGTTATTGGGGGAAATTACCCAGGATGTGACCAACATTATGGATATGACCACCCAGATAGCCGCGGCTATTGAGCAACAAAGCCATGTTGCGGCTGAGGTGAATAAAAACGTGGTGAAAATTCGTGATTTGTCAGACGATACTTTTGGTTATGCCCGGCAAAATGCCGCCATTAGCGAGGAAGTGGCGCAGCAGGCCGCCAGTTTGCGCCAGAGCGTTGAAATATTCAAAGCCTGACGCGAGCCACAGCGCATGTTGAGTGAAGCATTAGCTCAGCTGGCGGGTGCTGATCAGACTATCACGACTGGCATTCGCGTTTTTCAGCTGTGTCAGATAGCGCTGCCATAGCTCTTGCTGCTCGTTTGCCAGCTGACACAAAAAACTGAAATGATAAAGACCGGTATCGTGGCCATCATCAAAAGTTAATTTAACCCCGTAGTGACCGACGGGGCTGATGGATACAATGGCCACATCACGCTTGTTGGCCACCAGTTTTGGCTGGCCGTGGCCCCGCACTTCTGCCGATGGTGAATGTACCCGAAGGAACTCAGCGGACAGTACTTTTACCGACCCATCATTGAAGATTAGATCCAGCAACCGTTGTTGCTGGTGGTAGTGCAGAGTGCGTAAGACCATAAGTCACCTGGCTGTTGTGTAAAAGCATTTAGCGGGTGCATCAGCAACGATGCACCGCCCGCTTATAGAATGAAACGACTTAAATCTTCATCCTGCACCAGTGCCCCCAGGTGTTGCTCAACATAATCGGCAGTAATGTTGATATGCTCACCAGCATGGTCGGCAGCGTCATAAGAGATTTCTTCCAGCAAACGTTCCATCACCGTGTATAACCGCCTTGCACCGATATTTTCAGTAGTCTCGTTCACCTGAAATGCGGCGGCGGCTATGCGTTTTATTCCGTCAACACTAAAGCTGATCTTAACGCCCTCTGTTGCCAGCATGGCGATAGACTGTTCCGTTAGCGAGGCTTTAGGTTCGGTTAAAATCCGTTCGAAATCAGCTGCGGTCAAGGCTTCCAGTTCTACCCTGATTGGAAGACGGCCTTGCAGCTCAGGGACTAAATCAGACGGTTTACTCATCTGAAAAGCGCCAGAAGCGATAAATAAAATGTGGTCAGTTTTTACCATACCATGTTTGGTGTTTACGGTGCAGCCTTCGATTAATGGCAATAAGTCGCGCTGCACGCCTTCCCGCGATACGTCCGGGCCGCTGGTTTCTCCACGTTTACAGATCTTGTCAATTTCATCCAGAAACACAATGCCATTTTGCTCAACGGCCTCCAACGCCTGTGCTTTTAATTCTTCCGGATTGACCAGCCGGGCCGCCTCTTCCTCTACCAATTGCTTCAGCGCATCTTTAATTTTCAGCTTACGCTTTTTCTTTTTGTCCTGGCCCAGGCTTTGAAACATGCTTTGCAGCTGTGAGGTCATTTCTTCCATGCCTGGCGGCGCCATAATTTCAACGCCGACCGGAGTTTGTGCCAGCTCCAGCTCTATTTCTTTGTCATCCAGCTGGCCTTCACGCAGTTTTTTGCGGAAGATTTGCCTTGTAGAATTGTTTTCAGTTACCGGTTGATTGTCCTGGTCTGCCCAGCTATCACGGGGCTTTGGCAGTAGTGCATCCAGAATGCGTTCTTCTGCGGCTTCTTCTGCCCGGAATCGATTTTTTGCAATCGCCTGTTCGCGCAGCATTTTTACCGCGCTGTCGGTCAAATCGCGAATAATGCTTTCCACTTCTTTGCCAACATAACCGACTTCAGTAAATTTAGTCGCTTCAACCTTAATAAAAGGGGCATTAGCCAGTTTGGCTAAACGCCGGGCAATTTCCGTTTTACCTACCCCGGTGGGGCCAATCATCAAAATATTTTTCGGGGTCACTTCTGCGCGCAGGCCAACGTCTAGTTGCATCCGGCGCCAGCGGTTGCGCAGGGCAATGGCCACGGCACGTTTCGCTTTGCTCTGGCCAATAATATGCCGGTCCAATTCGTGGACGATTTCTCTGGGAGTCATATCAGACATAATAAACCTGCTTAAAGTTGTTCAATAGTATGTTGCTGGTTGGTGTAGACACAGATATCACCAGCAATAGTTAAGCTTTTCTCTACGATATCCGAGGCGCTAAGCTCCGTATTTTGCAATAACGCTGTGGCGGCAGCCTGAGCAAACGGACCGCCGCTACCAATAGCGATAAGATCGTGTTCCGGCTGAATTACATCACCGTTTCCAGTAATGATAAGCGAGCAGTTGGCGTCAGCAACAGCCAATAGAGCCTCAAGCTTGCGTAGCATACGATCAGTACGCCAGTCTTTAGCCAGTTCTACCGCAGCGCGCATTAAGTGGCCCTGGTGCAATTCCAGTTTTGCTTCAAACCGTTCAAACAGGGTGAAAGCATCGGCAGTGCCGCCGGCAAAGCCTGCCAGCACTTTGTTATTATAAAGTCGGCGTACTTTGCGAGCATTACCTTTCATTACGGTATTGCCTAACGACACCTGGCCATCGCCACCAATGGCGACATGGCCGTTACGGCGCACAGAAACGATAGTTGTCATGAATTTTAGCCCTATGGCGAATAAACCTAGGGCTTAAGTGTGGCTGGCAAGGCTGCTTTTCAAGTCCAGTTCCAAATCCGGCAGCCATTGATATTTTGCTGCTGCAGCCGGTTTCTATCCGCGGTTGCCTGGCGCTTGGAATTGTAGGGGCCTAAAACCACCCGGTACCAGACGCCGTTACTGCCCTCTGTGCGGCGCACCGCAGAGGCATAACCGGCAAAAGCAATTTGAGCGCGCATCGCTTCGGCCTGATCGGCCTGGCGAAATGAACCGCATTGCATTTGAAACGGACCTTGCTGCTCCCGCTCCGTGGTATCTACTTCTACCTGAACTTCTTTATTTTCCAGCTCTTTGATGTATTGGTAAGGTTCTGCAACGGGTTTAACCGGTAACTCGTCGACTGCAGGTGTGCTTTTAGACACCTCAGGTGGGGTATTCGCTGTAGCAGACGGTTGTTGTTTTAAATACCACAGAAAACCGGCAAAGCCGCTTAGTAAAATGGCAGTCACCAGCATCAGCAGCCAGGGACGGTTTGCCTTGCTGGCAGCTCTGGAATTGCTACGGCGTGCAGCGCTCGCTCTGGGTTTTGCTTTGGGCTTAGGGCGGGCAGTTTTTACATAATCTTTTTGCGGCATATTGACAGCTTAACAACCTGGCTTAAGAATTCACTGGCGCTATTCTACCTGCTTAGTCTGAAAAAGAAATAAGCAGGGGCAATGCGGTTAACTTAAGTCGATCGGGTCGACATCGAGTTGCCATTTCAGTTGGCGGCTGAGCGGCCACTGCTGAAGTACTTGCAGCAGTGTGGCTAAGGCCTGATGCAGCTGTGGCCGCTGTGCGCTGTAAAGTTGCAGTTGCCAGCGAAATTTTCCGGCTCGTTTTTCCATCGGTGAGCTTAGTGGGCCCAGTAATTCGAGTCCAGGCATGGTTTTAGCCAAGGCAGCCAGTTCCGTTAACCACTGCTGGCATAGACTGCTTTGCAGTGCTTCAGCCCGAAACAGCGCCAGATGTTGATACGGCGGTAACCGGGTATGCTGCCGCTCCAGTAGCGCGCTGCGGGCAAACGCCGCATAACCATTCTGAATGATATCCTGTAACAGCACATGCTCAGGATAGTGGGTTTGCAGTAAGACCGTGCCGGGGTTGCTGCCCCTGCCAGCCCGACCTGCCACCTGAGTCAGCAACTGGCCTAATTGCTCGGGTGCTCTGAAATCACTGCTATAGAGAGCACCATCGACATCAACAATGACCACTAAAGTGACATAGGGAAAATGATGTCCTTTTGCCAGCATCTGGGTGCCCAGAATCAACCGTGGACCACTTTGATTAATACTGTCAAGCGCACTGGCCAGCGCACCTTTACGCCGGGTAGTATCACGATCAAGCCGGGTAATGGCGACCTCAGGAAATAATTGTTGTAAATTTTCTTCCAGTTGCTCGGTGCCCTGGCCAACCGGTGCCAGGCGGGCACTACCACATTCTTTGCATTGGCGGGGCACCGCTTTTATCGCACCGCAGTGATGACAAACCAACTGTCGGCTTTGTTTATGATAGGTAGTAAACGCATCACAGCGATGGCATTCGGTCAGCCAACCGCACTCCTGACAGCTAAGAGCCGGTGCAAAGCCGCGCCGGTTTAAAAATAACATTACCTGCATACCCTGCTGCAGTTGCTGCCGGATATATTGTAAGGTCTGGCTTGCCAGGCCAAATTGCAAAACCTGCTGTTTCAAATCGACCAGCTGATAGCGGGGCATAGCCTGACCACCAGCCCGATTCTGCAAGCTAAGGTGAACAAAGCGTTGCTGCTGGCAATTGTAGAGACTTTCCAGCGAGGGGGTGGCAGAGCCCAGTAAAACTGGACACTGTTCGATAGCCGCTCTTTTAATGGCTAAATCCCGGGCATGGTAGCGAAAGCCATCCTGCTGTTTTAATGATTGGTCATGTTCTTCATCAATAATAATAAGGCTTAACCTGGTAAAAGGTAAGAACAACGCTGAGCGGGTACCAATAACAATAGCGGTGCTACCTGCCTGCGTTTGTTGCCAGCAATTAAGGCGTTCAGTATCCGTCAGATTGGAATGCCAGCATAGCACCGGGGCCTGAAAGCGGCTTTGAAAGCGAGCCAGCGTTTGTGGAGTTAGGCCAATTTCCGGGACTATGACCAGCACCTGTTTACCTGCATCGAGCAGTGGCGCAATAGCTTGCAGGTAAACTTCGGTTTTGCCTGATCCGGTTACACCCTCCAGTAGCAGGCTTTGAAAGCGCTCTGCCGCCTGATTAATTGCGGTAACCGCCAGCGCCTGATCAGCAGTGAGCTGCAATGCCGGCTGTTTCAGACCTCGCTGCTGATAAGGCGTCAACGGTAGCAAGTGCTGTTCAATCAGGTTTTTGTCGGCCAACTGTTTTACTGCAGAGCGTGGATGGCTAGCCTGCAGTTCCAAAGCTGGAATCGGACCCTGTTGTAAGGCGTGCCACAATGCCAGCTGTCTGGCCGAGCGTTTAAAGTCAGCAGGGCTGGCCTTAGTGCCGGTCGGGCTTAACTGCCAGGCATATTGCTGATAATCAGCCAGGTTTTTCCCCTCACGTAGCAAAGCAGGCAGGGCAGCCGTTAACACTTCGCCAAGGGGATGATGATAATACTCTGCTGCAAAGGTCAGTAACTGGCGCAAGGTGTCGCTTATTACAGGCTGACGATCAATAACGCTGATTACCGGCTTTAGCTGAGCCAACGGATAGTGATCGGCCGGGTTTAGTTGCCAGGCAATACCAATTAATTCCCGTTTGCCAAAAGGCACCCGTAACCTGCAACCTATCTGCACCTGCTGGTTGGCACTTAACAAATAATCAAAATGTTGCCGCAGAGGTAACGGCAGAGCCACGCGAATAACTGACACAGCTAGGATCCTTCAGATTAGGCAAACCATAGTGTAAGATGCCCACAGGCAGCTGCCAAGTAAAACAAAGTGCTAAATAAGTCAGGATGGCAGTTGCAACTTTGCTGGCTATCTATTAAGCTACGCGCCCTTAATTAACTGTAATTACGTATGGTGTCTGGCACATGATGACCAGATAGCGATACGGCCTAACGAGGTAAGCCATGAAACCAGGTATCCACCCAGAATACAAAGAAATTACTGCAACTTGTACTTGCGGTAACAGCTTCAAAACGCACTCAGCGCTGTGTAAAGATATCCACTTGGACGTTTGTTCAAGCTGCCACCCGTTTTACACTGGTAAGCAGAAAGTATTAGACGTTGGCGGCCGTGTTGACCGCTTCAAAAAACGTTTCGCGGTATTGGGCAATCGTTAATTCGCCCGTTAATATCGTCATAAAAAAAGCACCTGAGGGTGCTTTTTTTATTGCTAAAATTAATAAACATTAACTCGTCCTTTATTTACCACCACTAAGAACTTCCCCGATTGAACTGGCACCTTTTCCGGGTTTAACCGACGCACAGGCTGAACTTGAATTTTCACAGCTCACACCACTGATCCGGCTACCAATAGCACGGCGATCATATTTGCCACTGGCATTTAGCCGCCTGACCAGACCATCCAGCATTACGTTGGCTTCCAGTTTCTGGCCGCGCACCTCTATAACTTCAATGTCATCAACGCTTTTAAATTCAGCGACCAGTTCAGTTTGCTGCTCATCTGTGGCTATTTCATCAATAACCTGCTGCAGGTACTCCCGGGCTTGTGGATGGCGGGCCAGGGTAAGCGCTTTGAACAACTGACCAGCACCCGCTAAATCCTGCTCAGTTGCGGTACCGGTTTGCTTTAGCCGGGCCAGCAGAAACATCGCATTCATCAGTTTAGTTTCTGCGGCTTTTTCTAACAGGGTTACTGCCTCGGCTACTTTAGTTTCATCATCAGTTTGCAAATGCAGCAGTGCCTGCTGGTACATCGCAGGTGCATATTCGCTGTTAACTGCCTGAGCCAGTAATTTATCTGCTTGCTCGTTATCTTGTTCCAGGATAAAGCCATTGCGGTACCAGTCCGACATCAGATAAGTTGCCATAGGGTTACGATGCCTGACCCCAAGTTTAATATAGCGGATCGCTTGCTGGTTGTTTTGCTCTAAACCGTCACCCGAGGCATAAGCTACGGCGACGAAAGCTGCAGCATCGCCACTGCCGCTGCGGGCCAGCTTTTTTAAGCGGCGCATTTCGTTTTCGCACTGGTTTTCTGCACACACTTTGTCACTGGCTAAAGCCTTGGCGGGAAGGCTGCTAACAGCGGCCAGTGCCAACGTAACACTGAGCGCAATAATGCTACTTATCCAGGCTGCGTACATAAAAACTCCGATATATTTACAAAATATTTATATGGCAATAATCGGTCAGGCTTGGATCCGGGTCAAGACAATCGGAACAACAGACTGTAAACAAATATGTAAGCATCTATTACCAGATTGTCTGATGGTAGTGGATGGCGCTGCTTGTTTTTTAAGCAAATAGTCGATATTAATAAAAAAAATGGTTTAATTTCCAGTGTTTAGCAAATTATGCAAAAATCAGCTTGTTGTTTGGATGGCTATACGCCTGAATTAGCAGCAGTTTACGCGCTATTGGCTGGGTATAATTTTTGATAGTTAATCACAATAACCGCAATCTTAATCGTGCTGCTGACTGCACGGCATCCTAATATCGGCAAAAAATACCTTAAAAAGGTAATTGCCGGGTGGGGCAGGGCTTGGCGATTGCGACTGAAGTTGCTATAACAATTAGCAATAAGACTAAAGTGGTATGGTCAGTAAGGCGTTGTTGCACTGTTAAAATCGCCAGACCTTAGGAATAGTAAGTGACACGCTAGTCCTGGTTACCCAATAAAAAGTTGTTTCAGACAATAATCAGAAGTTACCCTCACTCATTAAATGCAGGAAAACACGATGTCAGATTTCAGAGAACAGGCACTTAAGTATCACGCAGAGCCTACCCCGGGAAAAATTAGTATTGAAATCAGTAAGCCGGCGGAGACTGTAAAAGATCTGGCACTGGCATACAGCCCGGGTGTAGCCGAGCCGGTGCGGGAAATTGCCGCTGACGTTGATAATGTTTACAAATATACCGCCAAAGGCAATCTGGTGGCGGTAATTACTAACGGCACCGCCATTCTTGGTTTAGGAAACCTGGGGCCAATGGCCTCAAAACCGGTAATGGAAGGCAAAGCATTGCTATTTAAACGGTTTGCTAACCTTGATTCCATTGATATTGAAGTCAGCCATCGCACTACTGAAGAGTTTATCAACACGGTGGCAAATATCGCTGATACGTTCGGTGGCATTAACCTGGAAGATATTAAAGCGCCTGAATGCTTTGAAATTGAAAAAGAGCTGATTAAGCGCTGTAAAATACCGGTGTTTCACGATGACCAGCACGGTACGGCAATTGTGACTGCGGCCGGCATGCTCAATGCGCTGGAAATTCAGGGTAAGGATATCAAGGACGCTATTATTGTATGCATGGGTGCCGGAGCTGCGGCGATTGCCTGCATGGAGCTGCTGATTAAATGCGGTGCTCAGCGTGAGCACATTTATATGCTGGATACCAAAGGGGTAATTCACACCCGGCGGGACGATTTAAATCAATATAAATTATTATTTGCCAATAATACGGATAAACGTACATTGGAAGATGCACTAAGTGGGGCGGATGTATTTGTGGGCGTATCCGGACCGGACGTATTGCCACCAGAAGCGTTATCATTAATGGCGCCAAATCCGGTTATTTTTGCCTGCTCAAACCCTGATCCGGAAATTAAACCGGCGCTGGCCCACGCGGCCCGCAAAGATTTAATCATGGCAACCGGTCGTTCAGATTATCCTAATCAGGTTAACAACGTATTGTGCTTCCCGTTTATTTTCAGGGGCGCGCTGGATGTGCGGGCCAGTGTTATTAACGACGAAATGAAAATAGCCGCGGTTAATGCGATACGTGCTATCGCCAAAGAGCCGGTGCCCGCTGAAGTATTACAAGCGGCGCAGATTGATAAACTGCAGTTTGGCAAAGCCTATATTATCCCGAAGCCAATGGACCCAAGACTGTTACCGCGGGTGGCCCGTGCGGTAGCAGAGGCCGCAGTAGCATCTGGCGTCGCCCGCATTGCGTTGCCAGAGAACTACTACCTTTAATTTGAATAAAAATGTGAGGTCAACGCTGACGACATCTTGTTAGTCAGCCTTGACCCGTATTTAATAAACTGTGCGAATCAGCTTGTCTAGCGTACCTTACTTTTGCGGATCATTTTATACAGTAGTTCTGGTGAAAGCCGCGAGACCCAGGCGCCAAGCCGTTCTTTTAGCCCACCAATCACGATATAGCTCTTGTTGTTAAGTAATGCTTTTACCGCTTTTGCAGCAAACTGCTCCGCACTCATAGCATTGGCCTGTGCGGTGTCCATTTCACCGAGCGCCTTGCCATCGCCGGTAAGGGCATTTAGCGATACATCCGTTTTGACAAAACCAGGAAAAAGCGTAGCGACTGTAAGGCCCTGGTCAAATAATTCGGCTCTCAGACTGTTTGCCCATAAATGCAGGGCGGCTTTGGCTGCTGAATAGCTGCCACGGTATTGGGTGCCTACTAAACCTGCCACTGAAGATACAAAAATAACTTTGCCGCCACCATCTGCCAGCAGCAAAGGCAGAGCCTGACGGGTTAAGTTAATTTGAGCGAAATAGTCCACTTCAAATAATTTACGTTCAGTTTCAAGAGGAGTGTCAAGGATCAGTGCTCGCTGGCTGATCCCGGCATTATTTATTAACCAATCGAGACCACCAATCTGTTGTTGGATGGTCGCTATTGCGGCGGTGATAGCCTCACTGTCGGTAATATCGAGTGGCAGTAGCACGTGCTGAGTGGCATTGGCTAAGCTATCGCGGACCCGTTCCAGTTCGGTTTGACGACGGGCGCTTAAAATCAGCCTTGCACCATCGGCGGCCAGTTCCCGTGCCAGCGCCTCGCCGATACCACCAGACGCGCCGGTGATCCAGATGACTTTGTTTAAGAGAGTTGTATGAGTAAGTGCCATAATGTGGTGTTGTCCTGTGCCTGTGCTGCACAGGACATTAAGCCAGTCTTAACGGTGTTGTAAAGCGTTGTCGGCTTGTACCTTATATTTACGCTGATAATACCCTTTTAAGGCCATCAGCACGGTTAAGCCAATCACTGGCGCTGCCAGCCAGCTTACTATCTGCCATTCACCGGGCAACCATTCTGAAAACACTTTGCGACCGCCTGCAGAAAAAAATGCCGTGTAAACCGCAATGCCTGCACCGACCATGGCACTGAAGTGTTCAATAATCCACGCTCGTGGCGCCACGACCTTTTTAAAGACATACATACTGATATTGATGGCTGTTATCAGGCTGACTATCGCAAATATAATCAGCAGCGGCATACCGATACTGATCCCTTGCCAACCAACAAACACCGCAACCGGAAACATTAAAAATACCGGGCCCTGATAGGTCCAGCTGCGCAGCATGTCGCGGTTTGCTTTTGCACGTAATGCGCCAATAGCATGGCGCACGGTTACCCAGGTGAGCATGCTCAACAGCAATAAAAAATAAGTAAACGGAATACGCCATACCATCATTTTTTCAATGTGTTCCATACTGATTTGCTTACTGTTGACGTAAATCCCGACGGGATCTGCCATACCAATCAGGCTCATGGCAATCCCTGAGCCTGCAACAAACAGCATAATGTAGTAAAACATGTTGCCGGCGTTAATATGCAGCTTACTGCCTTTACGGGCAATAATAGGTAGCCAGAATACCATTAACGCGATAGCACCTAAAAAAATGTGGATATATAGCAATGTCGTGTGGAACGTTAACATGGTCAGCCTCCTTGGTTTATACCCAAAGCTTACGCCAGTGACATGGTGATAGCAGGTGCCAGAAGTCAGGATTTTCCAACATGACTTCTGGCCTATTGCAGTTATTTCGCGACATCGCATAATGACCCAATGAAAAGAAAAATTGATTTTGCCAGTCTTGCCGGATTATTAACCTGGCTGATGGTTTATGGCATTACCTTATACATTTTGTACAAAACCACTTCGGCGTATGGTGGGGTGTTACTGCATGCCTATTTTTTAGGATATGGCGCACTATTCTGGCTGCTAACCCGGGAACAGCGGCCCTATGGGTTGCGGGGCCGCTTTGGTCCCTGGCTATTAGCGCTGCAATTGTTGTTGGCCTTTGCGCTCCAGTGGCTGCTGGGGGATCGAAATTTCGATTTTCTGGCGATTTTAACGATCATCTGGGCGGCGATGCTGCCCTTTGTGCTGCGCACCGGCCCGGCAATGTTGCTGGCCATTCTGATCGTCGCGTTGTGGCATCTGCTGATTGCCTGGCAAACGGGCAGTAGCGTCTGGATAACCGCATTGCTTTATGGCTGTTTTCATTTGTTCGCGGTGTTGGTGCAAAGTGCCAGTCGGGATGCTGAAGCCGCTAAAGAAGAGCTGGAGCAGAAGCATCAACAGCTACTGGCAACTCAGCAATTATTGCAAGCAGCGTCACGCCAGAGTGAGCGTACCCGGATTGCCCGCAATCTGCATGATGTCGTTGGCCATCATTTAACCGCACTGACGATTCAGTTGCAGGTGGCCGGGCATTTAACCAATGGCGAGGCTAAAGTGCAGGTAGATAATTGCCATCAGCTGGCGAAATTGCTGCTGGCCGATGTGCGTGAAGCGGTCAGTACCATGCGCCAGTACGCTGATATCAGTTTGCTGGACGCAATAACAGGACTAACCCGTTTGCTGCCAACGCAACTGGAAGTAAAACTGCAGGTTCCTGCTGAGATTATGCTCAATGATCTGACACAGGCGCAGCACCTGCTATGTATAGTCCAGGAAGCATTAAGTAACAGTCTAAAACACAGTGGTGCCAGCACCGTTGAAATAACTGCCCGGGTAGCACAGCATCAGTTACAGTTAATGATTTGGGATAATGGCACCTTGACAGCTCGCTGGCAGCCTGGCAATGGCATTACCGGTATGCACGAGCGCGTAGCCGAGTGCGGTGGCAGTTTACAACTGACTACCCGGCAACGGGCAATGCAGCTTTGTATAACCCTGCCTTACAAAGAGAGTGACAATGTATAAGGTATTGCTGGTAGACGATCAGAAACTGATCCGTGATGGTATTAAAAGTTTGCTTGGGCTATCTGGCAAAATCACGGTAGTGGGAGAGTGTGCAGATGGAACCACGGTATTAAATGCCTGCGTTGAACTGCAGCCCGATGTGGTGTTACTGGATTTATCTATGCCGAAGATGAATGGGGTGCAAACGCTGGCAGCGTTAAAGCAAGCAGGTATTAGCACGCCGACACTAATCCTGACCACCTTTGATGAACATGAACTAGTGTTAAAAAGTATCTCAGAGGGGGCTAGGGGCTTTTTATTAAAAGATGTATCGCTTGATACCCTGGTGCAGGCCATTGCAACGCTGGCCGAAGGTGGTAGCTGGTTTGCCCCTAACATTACTGAGCGTTTGGTTGGCAGTGTTCGCACCAGCAGCAACACCAGCTTTAGCATGCCGGCCACGCTGGAACCGCTATCTGAAAAAGAGCTGGAGATCCTGCAGCTGATGGCGGCGGGCTATAGCAACAAAGAAATTGCGGCGGCGCTGTATAAATCGGAAGGCACGGTAAAAAATCAATGTTCTGCCATTCTGGCAAAACTCGGTGTACGGGATCGCACCCGGGCTGTGCTACTGGCACTGGAGCTTGGCCTGATCAGCTAGGCGTTGAGCATTTACTGTGCTTGTTTACCCAAATAAAAAAACCGCCAGCGGGCGGTTTTTTTATGCAACACCTGAGAGTCTGCGGGTTATTCTTCGGTGGTATCTGCTTCAATAATAACCGGAATAGGTTTGCCCATACTGGTAAGAATCTGTCTTACTTCTGTCGGGATTTGGTGCGGATTATCTTTACGTAAGTCTTCGTCGGCTGGCAATGGCTGGCCTGTAAACGCATGTAAGAAGGCTTCGCATAATAACTCACTGTTAGTGGCATGGCGCAGGTTATTAACCTGGCGTCGGGTACGCTCGTCGGTTAATACTTTTAAAACATTCAGCGGAATGGAAACGGTAATTTTTTTTACTTGTTCTGACTTTTTACCATGTTCCGCGTAAGGATGGATATATTCGCCATTCCATTTAGCCATAAGGGTACCTTAGTTATTTATAATGGTTATTCGTATTTGCTCGCGCAGTTGCCAAATTCTAACTTTTTATCCCGCCATGTCCAATAGTGAGCAACAAATAATCATTATAGACGGCTAAATGGTTTGACATCCAACTTTTGATCGATATACTTTTAGACGTCTAAACATCCAAAGTTGAAAGTCAAAAGGTGCCATTATGTCTCATTCAGCCGCTGCAACTATTACTGCCAGGGCCGGTATTGCCGAAGATACGGCATTTGGTGCAGTTACCCCACCGTTATATCTGACTACCACCTATGAGCTGCCAGCTTTTGGGAAACCAGGGCAATACGATTATTCCCGCTCTAATAACCCTACCCGCGACACACTGGCAGAGGCATTATGTCAGTTAGAGCAAGGGGCCAAAGCTATTGTCACGGGCAGTGGTATGTCAGCCTGTTTGCTGGCACTGCAGTTGCTCAGACCTGAGGATACTTTGGTTATCCCGCATGATTGCTATGGCGGCAGTTACCGTTTGTTTACTAATCTGGCACAGCGCAAGCAGGCTTTTAAGCTGGTGATCGTTAATTTCCAGCGCGCTGACTGGGCAAAACAGCTTACAGCAGCCAAGCCAGCGATGATCTGGCTGGAAACACCGAGTAACCCGTTGCTGCAAATTACTGATGTAAAAGCCGTATGCCAACTGGCCAGTAGTATTAACGCCAAAGTTGTAGTTGATAACACTTTTTTGTCACCTGTGCTGCAACAACCATTGCAATTAGGTGCCGATATTGTAGTGCATTCCACCACCAAATATATTAATGGTCACAGCGATATTGTCGGGGGAGTACTGGTGGCAAAAGACCCTGCTGTGGGTGATGAGTTAAAATGGTGGGCGAATTGTTTAGGGGTAACCGGGCCGGCATTTGATAGCTATATGACGCTGCGCGGCTTACGCACCCTGGTACCACGCCTGCAATTACAGCAACAAAATACTGCTGAGCTGGTTAGCTTTTTACAACGCCAGCCATTGGTTAGCAAATTGTACTACCCTGGGCTTGCTGAGCATCCTGGCCATGCTATTGCCAAAGCTCAGCAAAGTGGCTTTGGTGCCATGTGCAGTTTTGATTTGGCGGCACCGGCTGAAGCCTTACCGGTATTTTTTTCCAGTCTGAGATTATTTACCCTAGCGCAATCTCTTGGTGGTATTGAGAGCTTAATTTGTCACCCTGGCAGCATGACGCATGCCTCAATGGATGCGGCTGCCCAACACACCGCCGGCATTGGTCCAACGTTAGTTCGGTTATCAGTGGGTATTGAAGCGCCGGCTGATTTAATTGCCGACTTGCAGTCCGGATTGAATGCGGTTGCCAACTGGCTGGGTACTGAGCAGTCACGTCATAATTCGAAGCATGCTGCGGCTAAAGTGCAAGGCAAGTCAGAATTGAACCGCCAATACCGGCTTAACCCGGCTTTAACGGCGTTGTGGTAAGCGGCTATGAGTCAGCAATTAACCGTAGCGTCAGCGCGGCAGTGCTATGAAGTTCATAAATTTGGCGGCAGCAGTCTGGCCAGCGCCATGCGTTTTCAAGCTGTTGCGACGCTAGTGCAGCAACAAGCCGGTTTACCCTGGGTCGTCGTGTCTGCCCCGGGCGACACCACGGATGCGTTGCTTGCTATTATTAGTCGTTACCAACGAGCTGAGGATATCAGCCTTCCCTTGGTTCGGCTTACCATAGCGTTACAGCAACTTGTCAGTGAAACCTTAGCAGCTGAGCATGCTGCGCCTGTGCTGACAACGTTAAACGGCTGGTTGCAACAGATACCGGGCTGGTTAGCCAGCGAGCAAGTTAATGAAGTATTGGCAATTGGCGAGTTGCTGTCAGCAACCCTATTAGCCGCACTGTTAACAGCGCGGGGCAAAGCGGCTCAGGCGATAGACGCCAGAAATTTTCTGGTGTTTAACGGCTCTGAACCTGACTGGCAGCAAAGTACTTCACGCTTTGGCAGGTTGACAGCGGGTTGTCAGCCAACGCAATGTTATGTTGTTACCGGTTTTATAGGCCGCGATGAGAACGGGGCCAGTATTACACTTGGTCGCAATGGCAGCGATTATAGCGCAACGTTGCTGGGGGCTTTACTTGCGGCTGAGCGGGTTAATATCTGGACCGATGTTACCGCCATTTACAGTGCAGACCCCCGTAAGTGTACTGAGGCGATTGCTTATAAGCAGGTTAATAAACGACAGGCTTGCCAGCTTGCTGCGCTGGGTAACCCGGTTTTACATGCTCGTACCCTGAGTCCGCTCACTGGCTCTGGTACTCATTTGCTGGTGCGCAGTGCCTTGCAGCCAGAGTGTGCCGGGTGTGAAGTTGAACCAGATGCACCAAACCAGGCGTTTTTAACCAGTTTAAACCCGGTGCGCTTAGTGTCATTAGCTGGCCGGCCGCAGATAGATGCCGATGCACTGGCGCGTGAGCTGCAAGGTGCTGTAGTGGTATTGCCACACGTTGATAACGCTGATGATGACAGCGGTCACTGTTGGCTCATACCCTCTGATGTTTGGCCTGAAGCCGCCACACAGTTGCAGCAGCAAGGTTGTCATCCTCTGGCAGATACCGTCGAGTATTACGCGCTGGTGTGGTTAAAAGCCGATAAGCAGCAACAGGTCAGTGCGGCTTTAACACACTACCTGCAGCAGCTACAGGTACAGCATCTGTATGAAAATGATCAACTGGCCGTTTGGCTATTTAAGCAGGAGTTAGCGGTGGCAGAGTTAAATCAAATCCATCAGCATTGTGTGGTAAGCAAACCAAGCCTGCAGTTATTGGTAGCTGGCACCGGCAATGTCGGGGCGGAATTTTTAGCGATGCTGCCGCAGCAGCAACAGGCTTTAGCAGCGGATATTACTCTGGAGCTGGCAGGCGTGTTTAATACGCGCCAAGCCTGGCTAGGGGCGAACTTAAAACCGACACTTTGGCAAGACCAACTGGCTGCCGCCGACCGTTATTCGACCGCAGAATTGCTAAGCTATATTCGTAAATTGCCAGCGCCCAAAGTACTGATTGATATCACGCCCAGCCAGCAGTTTGCCAGGCAGTATCCGCAGTTTGTAGCCGCTGGTTGCCATATTATCAGTGCGAATAAGCAAGGCGTCACGTTACCACTTACTGAATATCGTGCTATTTGCTCGGCCGTTGCCAAAGCGCAGCTTAGCTGGCGCAGTAATACCACGGTTGGTGCCGGTATTCCGGTGCAACAGGTCATTAAATCCTTGCTGCAAAGTGGCGATGGCATTAGCCGGGTAAGCGGGATATTTTCCGACACCTTATCCTGGTTGCTTTGCAAGTATGACGGCAGCGTGCCGTTTTCAAGCTTGCTTGCGCAAGCGGCTGAACTGGGTTTTACGGAGCCGGATCCAAGAGATGATTTATCGGGTATTGATGTACAGCGCAAGTTGTTGGTGCTGGCCAGAGAGCTGGGGCTGAGCCTGGAGTTAGAGCATATTAGCTTACAACC
>NZ_JBFJPY010000032.1:0-31294 GCF_041616895.1 Arsukibacterium sp. | reverse complement strand
GCTTTGCCAGATATGTCGCTGAATATGCAGGCCAAGCAGTAGGTTTTGCTGCACGTGCTTTGCCAGTGGCAGTTGGCCCAAAGCCGCATGTTGCCACAAACTTACGCTGGCGCAACGTGCTATCAGCCCGGCAATACACTGTGCCAATGGCTGCTGTGCGGCTTCGCTTATCAGTAGCAACGCCGCTGTCAGACACTGTTGCAGTTGTTCAAGCCAGTGATGGTGGGGGTGCGCCTGTTGCTGACAATACTGAGATAACTCTGCCTGCGCAACCCAATCACTTAAGGCATCCTGACCGAGCATCGTTATGGCGTGCCGTAACTGGCTGACCGGGAGCTGCTGGCGACTGATGTTACCCGCCGCTAGCTCTAAAAAACGGCTTATTCGCGGCTGGGTGTGTAACACCTGCACTTGTTTGCTGATACTAAGCTTGCCCAGCTGATTAAAGACCGACTGCTCAAGACAGTGCTTTAACGTAATGTGTGAGGGGGCAGGC
This sequence comes from Arsukibacterium sp., assembly GCF_041616895.1. GTDB lineage: Bacteria > Pseudomonadota > Gammaproteobacteria > Enterobacterales > Alteromonadaceae > Alishewanella. Next base: position 30,798 of record NZ_JBFJPY010000032.1, on the reverse strand, counting down.
AACAGAGTGTTGTCCAGTTCCAGCAATGCCAGCCAGGTGGGATCCCGAAAGTATTGCGGGCTTAACAGGGTTAAGCGGCTGAGGGGTTGTTGGCTCACCTCATTGCCAAGCGTTTTAGTACCGGGATCAAAGGGCCTTACGTAAACTGTCGTGCTCTGTTGTGTGTCGGCAACCATGCCACTGATTAACCAATAACGCGGGGTGTTGCCCGTGGTTTGACTATCTTTGCCAAACCGACCCGGCAACGCGTTATGGGCAACCAGCTGCTGTAATAAATCAAACCACTTTGTCTTTGTGCTAGCGTTCTGATTATCTTGATAGTGCTGCAACACTTGGGCTAAGCCCGCCTGATTGCCGGATTCTGGCAACATTTGTTCGGCCAGTTGGCCAACCCGAGCCAGTAAAGGCGCATCGGGGTGGCATTGCCATGCCGGGTGTCGTCTGGCATTGCAAGTAGCAATCAATAACGGCAGTAACGGGTGTTGCTTGTCAAATTGTTGCAGTGCTTTTGCCAGCGCCAACGTTTCTTGCAGCGGGCTTGAATCAGGCGTGGTGATGGCTGCGTGTAAACAGATGGCTTGCAAAAATTGTTGACTACGCTGGCTTTGCCAGCCATAACCGCGACTGAATATCAGTCCTAGCGCCATCATTTTCGTGACCCGGGCCTGCACCAGTGATAACTGACGTAGCGTCAGATTAAGTTGCGCTACAACGGTAGCCACATTGTGCTGGGCTAACTCTAAAAATAATAAGGTCAGCTTATGGCTGTGTTGCAATACGCCGGCAAAATCACTAATGGTAACCGGCTGGGCGGCTGTCGGGTCAAAACGCTGTAAGCCCTGATAAAACAGTGGCCATTGGTAATTAGCTGTTACCATGACTTACGTGTTGCTGATATTGGGCTACTGCAGTATCACCTATGGCAACCAGTTGGCGATTGATAAACAATAAGGCCGTGCATTCGTCTTCGGTGGTAATACCATCTGGCAGTTTGCGATGGGTGCGGTAATAGAATAACTGGTAAATTTCGTTGTTAACTTTTACCGCCTGAGTGATATCCGGCCCACCCAGCCTGCTTGTTATATCATCTTGGGTATGCGCAGCAGTTAACTGATAACGGCTGATTACTTTGGCATTAAAATTTTCACGATGTTGCCAGCTCATTTGTGCCGGATCATCTTTGTAAAACACCAATACCGTTAGTGTCAGCAGCAAATAAACCACAAAACCAGCGATAAATAAGACAACAGGCTTGAGTTTCATGACGGCTCCTGCTCTGGTTCGGGCAGCCTTAAATCCTGTAAGTTTAGCCCGAGATCTAATGAGGTCTGCAGAGTCAGTACCTGCATGTACTTTATTATGGCATCTTTGTGGCTGATTATTTTATCGCGCAGTTTTTTCGGGCAATCGGGATGGGACAGGGCGTCGGTTAAGGTATCGCCTAATGCCATCAGCTCTAATGCGGTTTTCGGGCCCACACCACTGACACCGGCGATATTATTGGTGCTGTCACCCGTAAGGCTCCACAGCCGGACCAGTTGTTCAGGCGCAACACCGAACTTATTTTTAACATAGTCAGGACTGAGTTGCTGACGGGCAAAAGGATCGTAAACGCTGATGCCGTGGCTTAACAGTGGCAGAAAGCCTTTGTCTGTTGAGACAATAGTAACCCGTTGCTGATGCTGGCTTAGTTTACTGGCAATACTGGCAATAACATCGTCGGCCTCGAGGCTATTATCAATAAAACAGCGAAACCCATGTTGCTCGGCGGCGTGTTCTAACGCGGGTAGTGCTTCGGCCAATATCGCTGGCATCGGCTTACGGTTTGCTTTGTATTGTGGACAACGTTGCTGGCGCCATTGACTGTCACGACCATCAAATACCAATAAGGCATGGCTTGGTGTTAACTCAAGGCGCAAGCGCTGCAGCGCTTGCAATAGCATGCTCTGGGTATTATTGATAATTTGCTGCCTGGTGCCCTCTGTTACCTGTTCTGGTAAGGGCAGATACGGCCTTTCCTGCACGGCATAGAGGCGTCGGATCAGGTTAAGCGCATCAATCAGAACAAGGTGCATCATGCTAGCGAATAATCCGGTAGCACGGCACATAAGCGGTGCCCGGTAATTTCATTCTACCTTGATCAACAAAAGCTTGCAGCAACGTATCCATCATTTGCATCAATACCGGTTCTCCTGATAACTGAAAAGGTCCATGCTGACGAATAGCCCTGATCCCCTCGTCTTTTACATTACCGGCAACAATACCTGAGAATGCCCGGCGTAAATTGGCAGCAAGTTTCGCCTTGTCTTGTTCCAGGTGCAAGTCAAGTGCGGCCATATTCTGATGATTTGGGACAAAAGGCTGCTGGAACTGAGGATCAATATCTAAAGTCCAGTTAAAGTGGTACGCATCGCCAACAGACTTCCGGTATTGACGAACGTCGGCGCAGCCTTGTTTCAGTTTGCGGGCAACACCGGCCGGATCATCGATGATAATTTCAATTAAATTTAATGCCTCGTCCCCAAGAGTGTTCTGGATAAAATTGGCTATCTCATTAAAGTAGACTTCAGATTGGCGCGGCCCGGTAAGAATAATCGGGAGTTGCTGCTCAGCGTTACTCTCTTTTAACATAATACCCAGCAAATATAGCAACTCTTCTGCCGTACCTGCGCCACCCGGGAACACAATAATACCGTGTGCCACCCGGACAAATGCCTCCAATCGCTTTTCGATATCGGGCAGGATCACCAACTCGTTGACAATAGGGTTAGGTGGCTCGGCGGCAATAATGCTGGGCTCTGTTAGCCCCAGGTAACGACCACTGCGGATCCGCTGCTTATTATGGCCAATGGTCGCGCCTTTCATCGGGCCTTTCATGGCACCCGGGCCACAGCCGGTACAAATATCCAGGCCGCGCAGGCCCAGCTGGTAACCGACTTCTTTGGTGTACTCGTATTCCGTTTCGTTAATAGAATGGCCGCCCCAGCAGACAATCATGCTTGGGACGCAAGTGGCATCGATAACCCGGGCGTTACGCAGAATATCAAATACGGTATGGGTAAGTTGACGGGGTTCGAGCAGTTCTCTTGCTTTGGTTTCGGCAGAGCGGCGGGTGTGATAAAACAAAATATCTCTGAGCACAGCAAACAGATGCTCGTGAATGCCTTTGATAATGACACCATCGACAAAGGCACTGGCCGGTGGGTTGGTTAGCTCGATTTTAATACCGCGCTCGCGTGCCAGTAAATTTACGCTGAAGTCTTTATATTGTTCGTATATTTCAGCTGAGCTATCGGTATGGCTGCCGACATTCAATACCGCCAGACAGCAATTGCGAAATAACGCGAACGCTTCTGACTCGGTATTATTTTTTAAACGTTCAACTTCAAGTTGAGATAATAAATCCATAGCGCCTAACGGGTTTAAATGCACCTGCATAGGTAACTCCAATACTGATTTTATGCTGCAGCAAATTCAGGTTTTTAAAATGACGCGATCGCGGCCGGCTTTCTTCGCTTCATAAAGTGCTTCATCGGCCCGATCGAAAACCTGACGGCTGGTATCTTCAGCGGTTAATTGACTAGCCCCAAATGAAATGGTGATAGGGACTTTCTGATTTTTAAAAGTAAAAACAATGCTTTTTATTTTTTCTCTGAGCTTGTTTAACGGAGCAGTAAGTTCTTCCAGCGCCGTCTCCGGGAACAGGATAACAAATTCCTCACCACCATAACGGGCAATAAAGTCAGTTTCACGCAAGCCTTTTTGCAACGCTCTGGCGATAACCTTCAGTGTTTTATCGCCGGCGCTATGGCCGTAATTATCATTAATACGTTTAAAGTTGTCGACATCTGCCAATGCAATGCATAGTGGCTTTTGATGGCGTTGCCAGCGCTTTACTTCCAACGCGAGTCGCTCATCAAACGCGGCGCGGTTGGGGATCTCCGTTAAAGCATCCTGTAAGCTGCGGAAATTTTGCTCTGCCAGTTTTGTTTTAAACGTCTGAGCTTCGCTTTCCAGTTCCTTTAAACGCAGCTCCATCCCTTGTAAGGTTGTCAGCATAGCCTGACGTTCCTGGGTTTCCAGTTGCTCTTTTGTCTTTAAAGTATCACTGATATTGCCAAGACGCTGGGTAACCAGCTCTTTCAGTTGCTCTAATGAAGTTGCACTTTTGGTGCTCTGGCCAAGCTGGTCAATTTGCTGCTCGATTTGTTGGTTTAACTTGTCCAGTTTAAAGTGAAGTTGGTCGGTATTTTTTAACGACAGGCTAACGGCATCTTGTACTGAAGAGAGGGCATCATTGAGCTTCAGCAAAAAATGCTCTGCTGACAAACGCTCTTCGTTAATGCTGGCAACAATGATGGTAATGGTTTGCAAACAAGCGTCAAGCAGGGCTTCGATTGACAGTGTGTCCAGTAAGCTCTGGCGGATCACTGCAATCTGCGGGGCACTTTTTTCAGCAAACGCTAATTCGCTGAGTAAGTTCGTCAGTTCAACACTTATCTGACGACAAATGTGGCCATAGCGAACGTCGTCGCCCTGTGCGCTGCTATCTAGTTGCTGTTTGGAATGCAACGCGGTTTGATACAGGTTTGTCAGGTTTGTTAAATGAGGTAAAAACGCCTGTACCGTTGACGGTGGTTCAGCCACTTTGCTCAGTAACAATCGCAGTTCACGGCGTAACTGGTCGGGTAGGCCTTTCTGTTGTTGTAGCAACTTGCCAGCCTGATTCATTTGCTGCTGAATTTCTTTAATTTCACGTTGTTGCTTGCTATCGAACAGTTGCAGACTTTGGGAGGTGTCAGTAATAAACGGCAGCAACTTTTGAAGGTCGGTACCTTTGGTTAATTCGGTGCGTAACTTCGCCAGTCGGTTATCCAATTCAAGATCAGTGCCCTTGCAAACCAGCGATAAACGAGCAACAAACTGGGCCAAAATCTTAAACTGACTTTCATAGGCATCTTCTAACGTCTTGCGCGCTTTTATCGCATTGGCCAGTTGTTGCTTTAGATCATCTCGCAATGGCTGCACCTTAAAGATTTAAATGTTAAAAAAGCTGTTTAGATTTAAGTATATCCGTAAACAAAGGAAATGCGATCACTGTTTTAAACATTTTATCCACAAATAAAAACAGCGAGCCGAAGCTCGCTGTTGGGTAGGGAATATTTTTATTCTGGCTTACCTTATTTACACAGCTTACTTGTAAAGCTTACTTGTAAAGATAGTAAGGTAACCAGGATGTTTCTTCTTCAGAGGTCAGATATTGCATAACTGGCGGTCCTTCTGGTTACAGCTGCAGGTTAGTCCATCTAACCGGCTGCTATAGTAAAACAGAATTCCGATTTTTTTGAAAGTCTTGCTGTAATAATACAAGTTCACTTTCGGCGTTATGAGCTGTATTCCCAGATTTACAGCAATAAGGGGTGCTTTGAGGCTGAATTTCTGAAAGTCAGCCTGAAAGTTTACCGTTTATTGGCGGCTTAATCGCAAATTAGGTAACTGATAACTGGCGCTTGCCCTCACCGGGTTAATGTCTAAGCCACCACGGCGGGTATAACGGGCATAAACCAGCAAGTACTCAGGCGCGCAACGTTGCCATATATCCAGAAAAATACGCTCAATGCATTGTTCGTGAAACTCATTGTGGCTGCGAAAGCTAATCAGATAGCGCAGCAGAGCAGCATGATCTATCGCATTACCACGGTAATGAATATAGACACTGGCCCAGTCTGGCTGAGAAGTGATCAGACAATTTGACTTCAGTAAATGAGAGTGTACTTTTTCGTCAACAGGCTCAGCGGACGCAGAGAGTTGCAATAGGCTGGGATCATATTGATAACTGTCGATAGTGATATCCAGATCGTCAATACAGTGGCCGGGAATCCAGGTTGGCTGAAAAACCATGATTTCATTGACATTATGCAAGGTAACTTTAACGGCACTGCCAGCACAGGCTGCCAAATCCCGTTGCAGCGCCTGATAAACCTGGCGCAGGTCGTCAAATCTGCTTTGATTAAAGCTGTTTAAGTACAGTTTAAAAGATTTGGATTCAATCAGATTTGCTGACGTTACCGGTACGACAAAGGTTGCGAGTGCCACCATAGGCTTGCCTTTGGCGTTTAACCAGGACAATTCATAGCCGTGCCAGATATCTTCGCCGATAAAAGGCAACGCTGTGGAATGGTCGAGCCCGAGACTGTCTCTACCTGTGGTGCGTGGAACAGGTTGCAGCAGGCTGGGATCGTACTGTTCGGCATATGCCGTCGTTTTGCCAAGGGTTAGCCCGGCCATAATTTCTGAGTGGCTTTTTGTCATTTGGCTGGTAATCCGGTTAGAATGCGCCGATCTTAGCATAACTTCATGTCAGAGTAGAGAGGGTGTCCGTGTTGTCATTAGCAGAAAGCTATCAGAATTTTATCAGTCAAACCCTGAGCTGGCATCAGCAACACAATCTGACGCTGCAGGCGTGGGCTGCTGATCCCGCCACGCCCGCGCCATGTCAGGTTAAAGTGCTGGATGACAACCAGGTAAGCTGGCAGCCGGTATTGCAGCAACCTCCGGCAGATTTCAGCAATGTAGAGCAAGCATTGGAGCTGGAGCTGCATCCTGATATTAAGCAATTTTACAGTTTATATTATGGGGCTGGTCTGGGCGCTGACCACAGCCGGGGGCCATTGCAACTGCTGATGGTATGGGATGAGGCAGATCTTGCCAGGTTGCAGGAAAACATTATTGGCCATATTTTGATGAAACGGCGATTAAAGCAGCCTGAAACGGTTTTCTTTGCCTTAACCGACGATGACAGCATCGTATTGTCGGTACTGAATCGTAGCGGAGAGGTGTATCTGGAAACGGTTGGCAAAGAAGTAAGTGAAAAGCTAGCCGACTCGTTGGCCGCGTTTTTTACCCAATTGCAACCGGCAGCGTATCAGGGCGTCTGACATTCCCAGGCAATATTACTGACAAGCTGACAGCGGTCGCATTGAAAATCAAACAGCTCCAGCAGCGGTGTTGCTAAGCGCCAGGTATTGCCACAGCCAGGACAGGTCTTGGCAGGTTCAGCCTCACAGTTCGTGCTGCTGCCACTATAAATGGCGTAGTACACCGGCAGCGTGTTGTGCAGACTTATTTTTTTTGCAAGCTGGCGGCCCTGCCGGTTAAGCGCACTGTTAAATTGTTGCAGACTGTTCTCAGCGGTTCTCTTTAACACCCGCTGCTGCTGCTGTTGCACCTCATCCAATGCCTGAAACTGTATTTGCCAGCGGATCAGGCTCTCATGGTCGACGCCTTCTGCAGGAAGCAGCTGATAAAGTGGCACAGGTGCCAGATCAGCCAGATTGCGAAGGGGTGAGCAGTTATCACTAAAGGTGGTAAATAACACGAGCGATTCAGGGGGCTGGTTGCTGCTGTGCTGCGACATAATATCCATTCCCAGCACCTGTATCTGAGGATAGCCCAGCCCGGCCGCCATCAGTTGTTGCTCTGTGTGCAATACTCTGGCACTGAGATGAGAGCGTTGCAGGGCATCGGTAGCCGGGATCACCAGCCTGGCGCAAAAGCGGTCCTGTTGCCAGGCAGTTGGAAATTCCCGACCAAGAACATTGCCGTTAAAAATAAGCGCCTCACTAAATGCGCGGATCGCGGCCTCCGCCTGGCTAAAACTGGTATCGGCAATGACTTTAAACGTTAGTTCAGCCAGATACATGCTGTTGCTCCAGCAATGCCAGAATTTTATCAAGCTTAGTTTCTATCCGCTGCAGTTGTGCGCGTTGTGTAGCTTCACTGTCAGCTAGCGGCTCGGTCAATAGCGTGCCGGCAGAGGGTAACTGTGTGATCTCGGGCAACGACGGCTGCTTACGCCACTGCTGGTATGCTGAAAATAACGCTGGTGCTGTAAGCTGATCACTCAGCCTGGCTTTAAATAAAGCCAGACTGGGCGTTTTGCCCTCTTGTTGCAATCTAATGGCGACCTGGTTAAGTAAATCAATGGCTGATGGCATTTAAGGTACTTATTTTGACTACTATTTAGCGAAATTTAGCACTTGCTGAGCCAGATAGATAGAGCCTGAAGTTTAACGTCATGATTTTAAAGTAATAAATAATTGGTATCCTATTTGCTTTGTCAAATGACGTATTGGTTATCTCAGCTGGTACAATATCAACATAAAACAATAATTAGTGGAGTAATAGTATGATAGTAAAATCTCTTAGCCTTTTAATAGCCGCAACTCTGTTGACCGGCTGCGTAGTGGCGATTGGCGATAAAGACTACGAGGATAACGGCAGCGCTGACAGTGAATGGCGCAGCACCCAGCAAGCAAACCTAAAGCAAATTAATCAGTTCCAACCGGGTATGGCGTTTAACAATGTTGTGTCGCGCATGGGTAATCCGGATTTCACCGAATTTCTGATGAAAGATGGGCAGCAGGTGCAGGTGCTGTTCTACCGGACGCATCATAAACGCAGCGATGGTAAAACGACCAAGGACGAATGTACCCCGCTGGTTTTTATCGACGGTCAGCTGCATAGCTGGGGTGATAAAGCTTACCAGCAGTTGTAACACTGCTGGCTTAATTTGCCTGGTCCCAGCCTGCACACCGGTTTTAAACTCGTTATTCCCGGTTAATTGTGCAGCTGGGCATTCAATTCATCAATCGTCATAACCCAGTCGGCGTCCTCTTTAAACGATTCTTTAATAAAATTGGCCTGGGCCTGGTTCCAGTAGGGCGCATCCACCAGCGCCACATGCTCCGGTAATTTATGATTACTGATAAAACGCTTAATGTCTTCAGGTTTATTGTCCAGTCCCAGTTGCATAAATAAGTTTGCCATACTGTGTTCAGAGGTATCCATAGTTGCTCCTGTCATCTTGGTAACGGAATGCTATTAAGCATAGACAGTACCCTGCAATATGGCGAATGCAGGTAGCAAGTAGCGCCAAAATGCCGCTTGGCAACGGTAGAACTGGCTGCTATTGTGATTGAAAAAACAACAAAAAGAGAGCCGCGATGACCGCAATACTGAGCACGTTTAATCCGGAGCACCTAAAAGCTGCGTTACTAAATGGAGAAGAGCTGAAGCTGGCCGCTTCTTTACTGTATCAGTCGTATCATGATGATCCGCTTTTTCTGACGATTTTCCGTGGTGATACACCTGATTACGAGCAACGGTTGCGCTCAGCGATTCGCGAGGAGTTAAACACCTTCTGGCAAGCGGGGCAGCCAGTGGTCGGCCTGTTTCATGCTGAGCAGTTACTTGGCGTTGCCTGTGTGGTTGGGCCCGATTCCGGTATTGGCAGTGGCCGGCTCTGGCATTGGCGGCTAAAGATGCTACTGACTGCCGGCTTTGTCTCTACCCGGCAAATGCTCGAAAAAGAACAGCGTATTCATGCGGCTATGCCTTATGAGCGCTATCATATGCTGGCGTTTATTGCAGTCTCTCCAAAATACCAGCACTTAGGCCTGGGCCATTATCTGATTCACGCGGTTGATAGCATTGTAGATCAGGATACCAGTTCAAGTGGGATCGGTGTTTTTGTCACTTTTGCAAAATATCAGCCTTTTTTTGCTGACGATCATTATCAGAAAGTCACGGAACTGGCGTTTGGTTCGGTCAGTGGCAGCCTGATGTTCCGGCCGCGGCAGGTTGAAGCACCTGCTGACGCAAATACAGGAAATATCGCTGATGTCGCGGTTTAACAGTTTTCAGGCGTTTTATCCTTATTATCTGAGTGAGCATCGCAACCCGAAATGCCGGACCTTACACTATATTGGTAGCACTCTGGTTGTTGGGGTGCTGCTGTTTAGTGTGTTCAGCGGCCAATGGCGCTGGCTGTGGTTGCTGCCGTTAATTGGCTATGGTTTTGCCTGGCTGGGACATTTTATATTTGAGCATAACAAGCCTGCGACCTTTAAACATCCGTGGTACAGCCTGCTGGCTGACTGGGTTATGTTTAAAGATTTTTTAACCGGTCAGCTAAAGCACAAAATGCCACCCCAATAAAACGGTTATTTAAATACGATGCGCCGGCAAATTAAATGCGGCCAGACGCATTCCCGCTAACAGCAGTTCTGCCGGGTAGCGGCTTTCTCCATCAGCGCTAAAGTCGACCTGATACAGCGTAATAAAACGAAGCCTGCCATTAATTTTACGAAAGCTGTGGCCATTCCGGCCACAGTCGAGCATTTGCAGCTGTTGCTGCTGACAAAGTTGTTTTGCCAGCAGTCTGGCGCGCTCGTCCTGCTTACGTTGCAGCCAGAACACATAACAAATGGTGCTGATTAACAGCAGCAATAATACCGGGCCCATATATGTCTCCTAAATTGATGGGTTGATAATGCTGGTGAAATTACGCTTTTACAAGGGCTGGCTGGCGTTTAAGCTTGTGATAAACTGCGGCCCATACAATGAGGTCGTTATGTCAGATGTGGTAAGCGCTTTACTTGATCAGCTTGAAACCGAATTAAAACAACAGCAATTGTGGAGTGATTCGTCGCCCGATGCTTTGGCTATGGCAAGTTCATTGCCTTTTTGCTGTGACACGCTGCGCCTTGAGCAATGGTTGCAATTTGTTTTTTTGCCCAAGCTAAGGTTTTTATTGCAAACAAGGCGGCCCTTGCCCGCCAAAGTTAGTGTGTTGCCTTATGCGCAAGAGGTTTTTAAAACGCAGTATTCCCGTTTAGGCCCTCTGCTAAGCCTGATCGCGCGAATTGATCGCGCGCTGACAGGTGAGCCATGAGTTCAGCCGAACCTTTTGTGCTCACGGCACCCCTGAACATCCTGTATCAGGATCAGTACCTTGTTGCCGTGGATAAACCCAGTGGCATGCTGGTACATCGCTCATTTTTAGACAAGCATGAAACTGTGTTTGTTATGCAAACGCTGCGCGATCAAATTGGCCAGCATGTGTTTCCGGTGCATCGCTTAGACCGGCCTACCTCTGGGGTATTGTTGTTCGCGCTATCGGCAGACATTGCCCGTTTGCTGGGCGAACAACAAGAGAAAAAGCAATGGCGTAAACATTATCTGGCGGTGGTTCGCGGTTTTTTAGCGCAAGGTGGCGAACTGGATTACCCATTAAAAGAGCAGTTGGATAAAATTGCTGATAAATTCAGCCGGGATGACAAAGCAGCACAACATGCCATTACCCGATATCAGCCATTACAGCAGGTGGAGCTGCCGATCCCGGTCAGTAAGTATCCGGCGGCCCGTTATTCGCTGGTGGCATTACAACCGATTACCGGACGCAAACACCAGTTGCGCAGGCACCTGGCACATATACGCCATCCTATTGTAGGGGATACCAGCCATGGTGATGGTAAACATAATGCGTTGTTTAAAGATAATTTTAATTGCAGACGTTTGTTACTCGTGGCAAAACAGCTACAGCTTGCTCATCCGGTTACCGGCGAAACTTTAGTGTTTAGTGCCGGTCTGAACGAACTTGAGCCACTGTTTGACCTATTTGGCTGGCCTGTGGACGAGCACTATTATCAGCAGCAATTCGCTGCGTACTTTCTGGAGGAAAAATGGCAAAAATTGCCCTGATCGTCGGTTCTGTTTATGGTGGCGCACAGTATGTCGCTGAGCAGGCATTGCCGTTGTTAGCCGAACTGGGTCATGAGGTCGCTTTGTATGAAGAGCCTAAACTGGATGAGGTCCTGGCGTTTGAACCACGGGTGTGGCTGGTTATCACTTCTACTACTGGGCAGGGCGATATACCTGATAATTTACTGCCATTTTATCTTGATGTTAAAAGCCGTTTCCCGCTGTTAACCGGTAAGCAGTTTGCGGTAATTGCGCTGGGCGATAGCAGCTATGATACCTACTGTGGTGCCGGCGAGCAGATGCGTGAGCTGTTGTTAGAAATTCAGGGCCATGAACTGGCACCTATGCTTAGAATAGATGCTTGTGAGACCCTGGAGCCCGAAGGGGTCGCTTTAGCCTGGCTGGAGCAGCAGGCTAAAAATATCTGAGTAAACCGATGCTAATACCACCACTAATTAAAATAACAGTGGTGGCAAGGACCAGTTTTTTGGCCAGTGCTCTGCTGCCCAGCAACATCACCATGCCGCATTTTACCAGGGTATTACTTAATGCTGCGACGGTAATGGCGCCGGCTGCCAGGGTAAGGCCAGCAGTGGCTGTTCTGGCGTAATCGGCTAAGGATAGGGTAATAGCATCTACGTCTGTTAAGCCGGCTATTGCTGCCAGCAAATACAGGGTTTCACTTGGGGTATACAACTGAACAAATTTTACCAGCAGCAGCACCGTCGCGAATAACAGCCCAAATTTAATCGCAGCAAGCAGGCTAAAAGGGTTTTTAACGGTAACTTCACTTTGCTCTGGGCGATCAGGTTGACTGTTACCCCGCCAAAAATAAAATCCTGCCAAGGCTGCAGTGGTTGCTGCCATTGCCCCAAAAGGAATTAACAGCAATGGAAGCAGCGGTTTAAATACGATAGTGATGGTTACCAGTACCCTGATAAACATCACTAACCAGGCAAGTAAGATACCCGTAGCCTGCGTATTCGCCGCCAAGTCACTGGGGTTAGTTTTGCTGTTTCTGGCGAAGCTTAGCGTGGTGGCTGTTGACGACGCCAGACCTCCGGTTATGCCAGTGACCACTGTACCGTGCGCTTCCCCTAACCAGCGCACAGCAACATAGCCAAGCAATGACATTGCAGATATTAAGACTACCAATAACCATAGCCGGTAAAGATTGAGCGCCTGCCAGGGGTCAACTGGCTCACTGGGTAGCAGTGGCAGTACAATAAAACTGGCGATTAACAACTTCATGATGGCATATAAGTCGTCATTCCCCACTTTATCTACCAGGCCATGAAGCGGCTGCTTAAACGTCAGAATGGCCGAAGTTAAAATACCCAGCATTACTGCCAGCTCTGTATAGCCATACATCACTGCGCCACCAAGCAGGCAGACAGTAATTGCACTGATTTCACTGGTTAAACCGCCAAATTCATCGCGGTGACGGTTTTGCATAACATAGGCAACGGCTGCAACCACGCCAACGATCAGCGTTACCATAATGAACAACCAGGGTGCCTGAAGGTGTAATGATAACCAGGCTGAAATCGCCCCAGCCTGAGCGACCAGAATAAAGGTACGCAAACCACCAAAGCTGCCGGGTTGGGTATTGCGCCGGTGCTTCTCGCGTTCCATGCCCACCAGAGCACCGAGCAACAGAGCAATGAGGAATTTCTGAACCAGCTCAAAATCAAATGCAGTCATGTTATCAATAGCTCTTAACAATATTTGTCGAGTTTGCGGTATTGCGCCTGGCCGGGACGTTGTTGCTCCGGATCGTTTTGCAGAGCCAGCTTGTCAACCCACATTGCAGTGGCGCCACAGACCGCGATGGGCATGACAAATAAGTTAAACAACGGGATCATACAGCCAATATTTACCATGATACCGAAGCTGAAGCTACTGGCAGGCTGGCTTCGCAACTGGCTGCGCATGGTGTCAAAATCAATTTTATGGTTATCAAACGGATAGTCCAGATACTGAATTGCCATCAGCCAGCTGGTAAACAGGAACCACAGCACCGGGCCAATGACCGGCAAAAATAAAAATAGCAAAAATAAAACAATCGCCCGCGGCAGTGCATAACGTAATTTTTGCCATTCGCGAAGCAGCATCCGGGGGATATCCCTGATAAAACCACTAAAGCCAACCTCAGGTAGTGGCTTACCGGTTAAGTGTGCTTCTACTTTTTCACTGAGTAAGCCATTAAATGGCGCAGCAATAAAATTGGCGACCATAGTAAAGCTGTACGCCAGGCCGATCACCAGTGACATCACACCAAGTGGAATAAGCAGGTACTCCAGCCAATGTAACCAGCTGGGCAAGTATGTTTGCACCGCAGCAATCATTGCTGCGACTTGTTGTAATAGCAGATAAAAAGCCAGCGAGAATAAGACCAGGTTAATCAGTAAAGGGATGAGAACAAAGCGCTTGAGCCCTTTAGTACCCATAAGTGTTGCGCCCTGAAAAAAATAATGCATTTTCACTCCCTTATCGTCAAACCAACCATCCAGTTTGCAGTATAAAGTGTTACAGGCAAATGAGCTGCTCAATGATCCGGATATTTGGTAACAGAATATAATAACACTAAAGTTTTGCTGGTCGGAGCGCTGGTTTTTTGTGCTAGAATGCATGCTGTTTTTTGTCGCGAAACGACAATACTTTTTGACGGACAAATTAAGGGTGATCTATGACAATGTTAGGTTCAGCACTGGTATTTGGTTTAACAACCGTTTTCTTTCTGGTCGGGCTTACCTGTCTGATATCAGCCTTGTTGGTGCCGGCCGACGCCGGGCCAGAAAAGCGTTTTGAGAAACGCCTCGAATATAGCATTTTCGCTGTCGGCGGGTTGGTGGGTTTCACGGTATTAACGATATTTGGGTAATGTTGAACATAAGAGGCAGCCTGAACTGCCTTTTATGTTGTCACGCTGACGAGTTATTCGACGCTACGCAGCAGGGCATTAATTCCTACTTTAGCTCGGGTTTGCGCATCCACTTTTTTGACAATTATCGCCGCATAAAGATTATGGCTGCCATCTTTAGCCGGTAAAGTGCCGGGCACTACCACCGCACCCGCAGGTACTCTGCCATAAGTGATTTCGCCGGTTTCGCGATCATAAATTCGGGTGCTCTGGCTGATGTAAACACCCATCGATAAAACGGCGCCTTCTTCCACAATAACGCCTTCTACCACTTCTGAGCGGGCGCCAATAAAACAGTTATCTTCAATAATGGTCGGGTTAGCCTGCAATGGCTCCAGTACGCCGCCAATACCAACACCACCAGAAAGGTGAACATTTTTGCCAATCTGGGCGCAGCTGCCGACGGTTGCCCAGGTATCTACCATAGTACCCTCGCCAACATATGCACCAATGTTCACGTAGCTTGGCATCAGTACCACGTTTTTGCCAATGTAACTGCCCTGGCGCGCTGCGGCAGGCGGCACCACCCGCACACCATCAGCGCGAAACATGGCATCGGTATAGTTGGCAAACTTCATGGGAACTTTGTCAAAAAAACGGTTTTCTGCACCGTCCATTACGCCGTTGTCATTGATCCGAAAAGACAACAACACGGCCTTTTTCAGCCACTGGTGGACTACCCATTCGCCTGCTATTTTTTCGGCAACCCTTGCCTTGCCGCTATCGAGCTGCGCAATGGCCTGCTGCACAGCATGCTTTACTTCGGCAGATACCGTGCTGGGGGTGATGTCGGTGCGAAGCTCGAATGCATTTTCAATAATGCTTTTTAATTCAGACATGGTGATAGTTCAGCCTTCTGTTTCCTGTGAGAGTTGTGAAATCAGCACCCGTTTAAGCTGGCTTTGTTCATCGCTGCTTAATGCCTGGTCCTGAGCGTTTGATATCATAAAAAAGTCTTCGGCGCGCTCGCCGATAGTGGTAATTTTGGCGGCGTGAATATTAACCCCGCTACGCTGAAATACCTCGCCGATATCTGCCAGTAACCCGGGCGTATCGAGCGCGGCTATTTCAATCATGGTCCGAGCTTTGGTGTTGCCGGGCAAAAACACCACCTTTGGCGGCACGTTAAACTGGCGCATCTGGCGGGACAGACGCGGTTTTTGCCTGGATAAGTCTGGTTTGCCAGCAATATACAGTTCTAACGCCCGTTTAATACTGGTAAGTCGCGACGGTGAACTGACGGGCTCGCCATTTTGTTCAAGAATCACAAACGTATCCATCGCATAGCCATCTTTGTTGGTCATGATCTGGGCATCAAAAATATTCACTTTTTTACTGTCCAGAGCGGCGACCAGACGCGCGAATAACCCCGGCTGATCCGGGGTATGGATAAATACCTGGGTGCCGCCGCGAATGGGCGTTTTACTGATTAAAACCAGTGGTTCTGCCCGGTCTTTATGGCGCAGGATATGCTCACAATGCCAGGCTATTTGTTTGGCACTGTAGCGGGCAAAATAGTCTGCTTTTATTCTGCTCCACAATTGCAGTATTTCTGTTTCACTGAAGGTTTGTTTTAGCAGTAATGGTAAAGCTTCACTTTGGTTTTCCCGGATCAGATCGCGTAAATCCATCGGTTTTTCCAGGCCGCGGCGAAATGCTTTTTGGGTTGCCAGGAATAACTCGCGCAACAATGAGCCTTTCCAGTCATTCCACAAATTATCATTGGTGGCGCGGATATCGGCCAGGGTTAAACAATAAAGGTAGTTAAGCCGGGTTTCGTCCCGCACTTTCTCAGCAAATTCGGTAACAACCGCCGGGTCGTGGATGTCCCGGCGCTGGGCGGTAACGGACATCAGTAAGTGGCTTTCTACCAGCCAGGCAACCAGTTTACTGTCGAACTCGCTGAGCTTATGCAATTTCGCAAATTCACGTACATCCATGGCGCCGAGCTCGGAGTGATCGCCGCCTCTGCCTTTAGCAATATCATGAAAGATACCAGCCAGATACAATAGCTCAGGTTTTTCCATCCGTTTGACGATGTCGGTGCAAAGTGGAAACTCACTTTCATGCTCGGGCTGGGTATACTTATATAAGTTTTTCAACAGGCGGTGAGTATGTTCGTCCACGGTATAAGCATGGAATAAATCAAACTGCATCTGACCGACGATATTACGCCACTGCGGCAAATAGGCAGCCAGCACGCCGTAGCGATGCATTAGGGTTATGGCTTTATCCATACCCCGCGGATGGCGCAGTAAAGCGAGAAAGAGCTGACGACAGGCTTCATAGTCCTGTAAGTCCCCCATTAAGCGTCGGCGCACCTGCCGCAGTAAGCGTAAGGTGGTAGAGTGAATGCCGGTAATATTTGAGTTATTGGCAATATGCCAGAACAGCCGTAACAGGTTATCCCGGCGGGCAAAAATGGCATTGTCCCGCGCTTTGATTAAGTGGCCGCTCAGTTCAAAGTAGTCGTCCAGTTGCTGAACTTTTACCTTGCTGCCCTGATTTAAAATACTGCCCTCAAAATGTTGTAATAACATTTCGTTTAATTCGCTGACCCGCTGCACCGTGCGGAAAAACCGTTTCATCATCCGCTCTACCGAAGCTTTGCCATCGGCGCCAAAGCCTAAGCGCTCGGCTGCCGCCGGCTGATAATCAAATAAAATTCGGTTTTCATTACGTCCTGCCTCGATATGCAGGGCAAAACGCATCTGCCACAGGTAGGCTTCACATTCCATCAGTTCCTGATACTCATCCTCTGTCAGGTATTGATAAGCCACCAGTTCACGCATGGTGCGGGTGTTAAAGTGTTTTTTGGCAACCCAGCCGATGGTTTGAATATCCCGAAGCCCACCGGGGTTGGCTTTAAGGTTAGGCTCTAAATTATAGGCCGTGCCGTGATACTGAGCGTGGCGCTGTTGCTGCTCGTGCCTTTTAGCCTGGAAAAACTGCTGACTGCTCCAGAAATCGTTACCGTTTATTTGCTGTTGTAACTGTTCAAATAAAGGTTTGTTGCCGGTAAGCAGGCGCATCTCCAATAAATTTGTGGCGATGGTTATGTCGTCTTTGCCCAGCTTAATGGTTTCTTTTAAGGTGCGGACACTATGGCCAACTTCCAGACGCAAATCCCACAAACTGGTAATAAAACTGGCGATAGCTTCTTGCTGGCTGTTCGTTAAACGCCGATCAGACAAAATCAGTAAATCGATGTCTGAATAGGGGTGAAGCTCGCCGCGACCGTATCCTCCTACGGCAATTAAACACAGGTTTTGTTCTTTAGATAACGAGAAGTGTTGCCACAGTTGGCTCAGGACATTGTCAATAAAGCGGGCTCTGGCTTTTACCAGGCCATTTATCGGTTGGTGCTCAAAACTGCGCACCAGCCAGTCATGAAAGTCGTTAAAGTGCTTTTTATAATTTTCCAGGGTAAAGCTGGCGGGCAATGACCGGTTAAATTGTAATGTTTGCGTCATGCGACTTCCTGCTGAGCGGTTAGTAAGCGGTTACTCTGCTATCAAGTGGCGCTCCAGCGCCTCGTCACTGCGCAAAGTCAGAATTTCACAGCCATCATCAGTGACCAGCAATGTATGTTCAAACTGGGCAGACAGACTGCGATCTTTGGTTACTACGGTCCAGCCATCTTTTAACATTTTACTGTGACGGCCACCGGCGTTAATCATTGGTTCTATGGTTAAACACATACCGGTTTTCAGCACTTCGCCGGTGCCTGGTTTACCGTAATGCAATACCTGAGGGTCTTCATGAAAAACCGCACCGATACCATGACCGCAGTATTCACGAACAACTGAATAACTGTGCTTTTCTGCATGCTGCTGAATAACATGGCCAATATCGCCCAGCCGTACACCGTTTTTCACCAGCTTTAACGCCAGATATAAACATTCCTGGGTTACTCTGATCAGCCGCTCAGCCATGATGCTCGGTTTACCAACCACAAACATTTTCGAAGTATCACCATGGTAGCCGTCTTTGATCACGGTAATGTCAATATTAACAATGTCGCCGTCTTTTAGCGCTTTGTCATTCGGAATGCCGTGGCAAATTACTTGATTCACTGAGGTGCAAATAGACTTAGGAAAGCCATGATAATTAAGCGGGGCAGGGATACCCTGCTGCTCGTTGACGATGTAATCGTGGCAAAGCGTATTGAGTTCATCAGTGGTGATGCCGGCCTGGACATGCGGGCCGATCATTTCTAATACTTCTGCTGCCAGACGGCCAGCGACTCGCATTTTCTCAATTTCGGCGGCGGTTTTAATATTTGCTGTCATCACTCTCTCTCGGTCACTTCGGTTGCGGTAATCAGTACGGCTACTAAGACCGCTGGAAAAATACACATTTCATTGTGTTTGGCAGCTTACTATGGTATAAAGCGCGCCGCAAATTAGCAAATTGCATTGTACTTTTCTTTTCCGGGAGCCGAAGCTTATTTTTGATAACTTCTGGTTCTTAGTTATAAAAAGCTGATGCGCTGGTTTGCCAAACTAAACTTAAATTTTAAATAACACACATGCATCGACACATATGCCGGGGTGCCTCTGCCAAAGCAAGGGTCGGGATATGGGATGCATGGAGGCCTAACCCCCAAACAGGAAATAATATCATGGCAAAAGTTTCTATGCGCGACATGCTCCAGGCGGGCGTGCACTTCGGTCACCAAACCCGTTACTGGAACCCAAAAATGAAACCGTTCATTTTTGGTGCCCGTAATAAAGTTCATATCATCAACCTTGAGCAAACCGTACCAATGATGAATGACGCCTTAGCGTTTATTCAACAGGTATCTGCCAAGAAAGGTAAGATCTTATTCGTTGGTACCAAGCGTGCCGCGTCTGAAGCCATCAAAGAAGCGGCAGCGAAAGTTGACCAATTCTATGTTAACCACCGCTGGTTAGGTGGCATGCTGACTAACTGGAAAACGGTTCGTCAGTCAATCAAACGTTTAAAAGACCTGGAGTCGCAAAGCCAGGACGGTACTTTCGACAAGCTGACCAAAAAAGAAGCTTTAGACCGTACCCGTGAAATGGATAAGCTGGAAAAAAGCTTAGGCGGTATCAAGGACATGGGCGGTTTACCAGACGTGCTGTTCGTGATCGACGCTGACCATGAACACATCGCGATCAAAGAAGCCAACAACCTGGGTATTCCAGTAGTATCAGTAGTTGATACTAACTCTGATCCTAAAGGTGTTGACTATGTGATCCCAGGTAACGACGATGCTATCCGCGCTATCCAGTTATATTTGGCAGCGGTAGGTCAGGCTATCCAGGAAGGTCGTGACAAAAACATCGAAGTTCAGGCAGAAGCCGAAAGCTTCGTTGAAGCAGAATAATTTTTCTGACATTTAAGCCTTAACGCTTAAAACAGAAGACCTTTGCAACAGGGGCAACTCTTGCCCCTGTTTGTCCAACCGGAATTAATACGAGGAAGCTCCCATGGCTGTAACTGCGGCTTTAGTAAAAGAACTTCGCGAGCGCACTGGCGCTGGCATGATGGATTGTAAAAAAGCATTGGAAGAAACAGGCGGCGACATTGAAGCGGCCATTGATGCCATGCGTAAAAGCGGCTTAGCCAAAGCGGCTAAAAAGGCCGGCCGTATTGCCGCGGAAGGCGTTATTATTACCCGCGTTGCTGACGGTTATGGTTTAGCAGTAGAGTTTAACTGCGAAACGGACTTTGTTGCCCGCGATGCTAACTTCCTGGCGTTTGCGAACAGCGTTGCTGATTTAGCGCATGCCAACAAGTTATTCACTGCTGAAGCTATTTTAGCGGCTGATTTAAACGGCACTTCAGTTGAAGATACCCGTGCTACCCTGGTTGCCAAGATTGGTGAAAACATCAATGTGCGCCGTGCTGCAGTTGTTGAAGGTGCGGTAATTGGCCAGTATGTTCACTCAGGCCGTATTGGTGTATTAGCAGTGCTGGAAGGCGGTAACGAAGACGTAGCAAAAGATGTTGCTATGCACGTTGCAGCAAACAACCCAAGCTATGTTAATCCGGAAGACGTTTCTGCTGAAGTAGTAGAGCGTGAGCGCCAAATCCAGATCGACATTGCTGTTAACAGCGGTAAGCCAAAAGAAATCGCTGAGAAAATGGTTGCCGGCCGGATGAGCAAGTTTACTGGTGAAGTAAGCTTAACCGGACAGCCTTTTGTTAAAGATCCGTCAATGAGCACTGGCGAATTCTTAAAGCAAAACAGCGCCAAAGCAATCTCTTTCATTCGCTTAGAAGTGGGTGAAGGTATTGAAAAGAAAGAAGAAGATTTTGCTGCTGAAGTAGCTGCACAGATCGCCGCGGCGAAAAAGTAATTTACGCTTTAGCAAATTGGCAAAACCCGCTAGAATAACCGCGACCTAAGGTCGCGGTTTTTTTATGTCTTTTATCCAGCACTTTTCAGCACTAGGGGCACTCATGAGTATCAATCCAAAACCAACCTACCGACGCATTCTGTTAAAATTAAGCGGTGAGGCCCTGATGGGCGACGAGGGCTTTGGTATCGACCCAAAAGTACTGGACCGGATGGCGCAGGAAATTAAAGAGCTGGTTGAACTTGGCGTGCAAGTCGGTATCGTCATTGGCGGTGGCAATATTTTCCGTGGTGAGGGCCTGGCGAAAGCTGGCATGAACCGGGTGGTTGGTGACCATATGGGCATGCTGGCGACGGTAATGAATGGGCTGGCGATGCGCGATGCACTGCATCGGGCCTATGTTAATGCGCGAATGATGAGTGCTATTCCGTTAAATGGCGTGTGTGATAATTACAGTTGGGCTGAGGCAATCAGCTATTTAAAATCAGGGCGGGTAGTAATTTTTTCTGCTGGCACCGGTAACCCGTTTTTTACCACTGACTCCGCAGCCTGCTTACGTGGTATCGAAATTGAAGCTGATGCCGTATTAAAAGCCACGAAAGTGGAGGGGGTATATTCCGCTGATCCGGTTAAGGACCCGGAGGCAACGTTATATAGTCAGTTAACCTACACTGAAGTGCTGGATAAAGAATTAAAAGTGATGGATTTAGCGGCGTTTACCTTGGCCCGGGATCATAATTTACAAATCCGGGTGTTTAATATGAATAAACCAGGTGCGTTAAAACGGGTAATTATGGGCGAAGAGGAAGGCACCGTTATCGACCACGCCGAGAATTTACAGTAAACTAGCCGCAATCTTGGCTGCGGCATAGCCAAAATCATTGAAGTTGCAGGTAGGCGGCAAGTGAGTGAAACCCCATGAGCATAGCCGTCTATGTGATTGGGTTGAGCGAGCGATGCCAACACCGCTGCAGCTTCAAGGATAACGGGTATATATGAAAAATAAGGATAACGATCGTGATAAACGACATTATTAAAGACAGTAAAGTTAGAATGGAAAAAAGCGTTGATGCGCTTAAATCACAATTAAACAAAGTGCGCACTGGTCGGGCTCATCCGAGCTTGCTGGATGGCATTCAGGTTTCTTATTATGGTGCAGACACCCCGTTGCGCCAGATGGCCAATATTTCAATTGAAGACGCACGTACGCTGAGCATCAGTGTGTTTGACAAAAGTTTAGTGCAAGCGGTTGAGAAAGCCATTATGTCATCAGATTTAGGTCTGAATCCGATGTCAGCCGGAACCAGCATTCGGGTGCCACTGCCAGCGCTGACCGAAGAGCGGCGTCGCGATTTGGTGAAGGTAGTTCGTGCTGAAGCCGAGGGTGGCCGGGTAGCCGTTCGTAATATTCGCCGTGACGCTAACGCTGAATTAAAAGCTCTGTTAAAAGACAAAGACATTAGCGAAGATGATGAGCGCCGGGCAGCTGACGAAGTGCAGAAAGTGACGGATACTTATGTTAAAAAGATTGACGAAGTACTGGCCGACAAAGAAAAGGAATTGATGGAGGTTTAACCTAACTAACCACTATCAGGTAATAGCGCCGTATCGGCTAAGCTGTGCGGCGCTTTTTATTATGGTTTGACATAGCATTGTTAAACGATAAAGCGGTATAAAAGCAATTCAAAAGGACAGGTCTTATTCTATGACTGCAGAGTCGCAGATCGGGCAACAGACGTTACCTCGCCATGTGGCCATCATCATGGATGGCAATGGGCGCTGGGCGCAACGTCAAGGGAAACCAAGGGTGTGGGGCCATAAAAAAGGTGCGGAAGCGGTGCGCCGGGCAGTCAGTTTTTGCCGGCAATTAGGTATTCCATCGCTTACCTTATTCGCCTTTAGCAGTGAAAACTGGCGCCGTCCACAAACGGAAGTTGATACCCTGATGCAACTGTTTATGCTGGTGCTAAAAAAAGAAGTTAAAAACCTGCACAAGCATAATGTTAAGTTACAAATAGTAGGCGATTTGTCTGCCTTTGATCAAAAGCTTCGGGCCAGTATTAGCGCTGCCGAAGCATTGACCGCAGGCAATACCGCTATGACATTAAATATTGCAGCAAATTATGGTGGCCGCTGGGATATGCTCAACGCCGCGCGCCAGCTTGCGATCAAAGTCCACGCGAACGAGCTGCTGCCTGAAGCGATGACTGAGCAAATGCTGGCAGAGCAGATGCAGTTGCATGATCAACCGGAGCTTGATTTACTTATTCGCACCGGCGGTGATTTACGGATCAGCAACTTTTTATTATGGCAGGCTGCTTATGCCGAGTTGTGGTTTACAGAAACCCTGTGGCCAGACTTTGACAAAACCGTATTTGCTGATGCGATAGCGGCATTTGTCAACCGGGAACGTCGCTTTGGATGTACAGGTGAGCAAATACAGGCTTTGCTGCACAATAAAGGATAACAATATTGTTTAAACAACGACTTCTTACCGCATTATTGCTGGCACCTCTGGCCTTGCTGGCGGTGTTTTATTTGCCGCTAAGCGGCTTTGCGTTGTTTGTCTCTGTGGCTTTCTTGCTGGGTGCCTGGGAATGGAGTGGTTTTTGTGGCCTGGCCAATCGGACGATGCGCGCGGCGTATACTGTGCTTACCGGGGCAATCCTACTGGCGCTGTATTACATTCAGCCGATAGCGTTGCAGTATCTGTTCGCTGATGCCTTTACCCTGACACTGGTTATCGCAGGGGTCATATGGTGGCTGCTGGCGGTAGTACTGGTGCTGACGTTTCCACGAAGCCAGGTATTCTGGGCGGGTCGTGACTGGTTAAAAGCACTGATGGGTTGGTTAACGCTATTACCTGCCTGGAGCGCGATTGTCTTTGTGCGTGGGCTGGAATACCCGCAGGCTGAATTTACCGGCGCCTGGTTATTGTTTGGCTTATTGGGTCTGGTTTGGGCTGCTGATATTGGCGGTTATATTATTGGCAAGCCTTTTGGTAAAACCAAGCTATTGCCTAAAGTCAGTCCGGGAAAAACTCTTGAGGGAATGCTTGGTGGTATGGCTCTGGTATTAGTGCTGGTAAGCGCAGTGGGTTACTGGCAAGGCTGGCCAACTCAAATTCTATATTGGTACCTTGCTGCGGTTTTGTTAACGGCGCTGTCAGTATTCGGTGATTTAACCGAGAGCATGTTCAAACGGGCGGCCGGAAAAAAAGATAGTGGCGCCTTTCTACCAGGGCATGGCGGTATTCTGGATCGGATCGACAGCCTGACTGCCACGGCACCATTATACGCCTTGTTACTGGCATTATTTGGCGGCTTTAATTGATGCGACACGTGGTTATTCTGGGCTCTACCGGTTCTATTGGTTGTAGCACCTTGTCGGTGCTGGCGATGCACCCTCAGCAATTTAGTGTACTGGCACTGACGGCAGCGACACAAACCAGTAAATTGTTAGCCCAGTGTCTGGAATTCAGACCCCGTTTCGCGGCCATGCTATGCCCTAAGGCCGCCGCTGAGCTGAAGACAGCTTTAAAGCAACAAGGTTGTGCTACCGAAGTGATGGCTGGCCCGGATGCATTAAACGCGCTGGCAGCGCACCCAGATGCTGATGTGGTAATGGCGGCTATTGTCGGTGCAGCGGGGCTATTGCCAACTTTAGCCGCGGTAGAGCAAGGCAAAACGGTATTATTGGCAAATAAAGAAGCGTTGGTGATGTCAGGTGAGTTGTTTATGGATAAAGTGGAGCGTCATGGCGCAACGCTGTTACCCATAGACAGCGAACACAATGCTATTTTTCAGTGCTTGCCAGCAGCATTTCAGCACGCGCAGA
Organism: Arsukibacterium sp.; assembly: GCF_041616895.1. Taxonomy (GTDB): domain Bacteria; phylum Pseudomonadota; class Gammaproteobacteria; order Enterobacterales; family Alteromonadaceae; genus Alishewanella. The sequence continues at coordinate 6,165 of NZ_JBFJPY010000032.1, read as the reverse complement.
AGCGACCGGCACTGGCTGAAATGGGCATCGCAAAATTGCTATTGACGGGCAGTGGCGGGCCTTTTCTCAATAGAGCACTGGATAGTCTGGCCTCGGTAACGGTGGCTGAAGCGGTTGCTCACCCAAACTGGATCATGGGACAGAAAATTTCAGTTGATAGCGCCACTATGATGAATAAAGGCCTGGAATTTATTGAAGCCCGCTGGTTATTTAACTGTGCACCAGCAGATATTGACGTCGTGATTCATCCACAAAGTATTATTCACTCTATGGTGCAATATTCTGATGGTTCCGTATTAGCCCAGCTTGGCCAGCCCGATATGCGTACGCCGATCGCTCATGCCCTGGCGTTTCCACAGCGGATGAGCAGTCCGGTGCAACCGCTCGATTTCAGCCAGCTTGCCAATTTCAGTTTTAGTAAACCAGACCCGGAGCGATACCCTAATTTGTATCTGGCCATCGCCGCCTGTGCGGCAGGGCAGGGGGCGACTACTGCATTGAATGCGGCGAATGAAGTGGCAGTTGGCGCATTTATTGACGGCCAAATTCGTTTTACTGACATTTGTCGCGTAAATGAAAAATGTCTGGCACATTTCCTTAACTATGCTACCCGCTCGCTGGATGATATAGTAGCGCTCGATTTTGAAGCCCGCGCATATGCGCAGCAGTTGCTAAGGACACTAAATTAATGGCGGTATTTTTGTGGAATGCCTTTACCTTTGTCATTGCACTGGGGTTATTGGTTACCGTTCATGAGTTTGGTCATTTCTGGGTTGCCCGGAAAAATGGCGTACTGGTAAAGCGTTTTTCAATAGGATTTGGTAAGGCACTTTTCAGCTGGCGGGATCGTCAGGGTACTGAATTTGTTATTGCGGCAATCCCGCTCGGTGGCTACGTGCGAATGTTGGACGAGCGCATTGATCCGGTGTTGCCACAGTTTGCTGATCTGGCGTTTAATCACAAAACAGTCTGGCAGCGCATGGCAATCATTGCCGCGGGACCTGCTGCAAATTTTATCTTTGCCATTTTTGTATTATGGCTGATGTATCTGATTGGGGTGCAAGAAGCCAAGCCGGTTATCGCAGCAGTGCAACCGCAGTCTATTGTGGCTGAGGCCGGCGTGCGGAGCGACGAGCAAATTATCAGTATTAATGGCCATAGCGCCAGAGATTTACGCAGTACTAATTTACTGTTGGTTGAGCAGCTTGGCAGGCCAAGAATGACGATAGGCTTGCAAGAAGTTGGGTCTGGTCAACAGCGGCAAGTGGAGCTTAACCTTAGCGATTGGCAATTTGATCCTGAACAGCAAACCGTTTTTGACAGTTTAGGCATTAAGCTGATGCAGCCTGAAAGAACAACGGAATTATCACTGGTAGTACCTGAATCGGCTGCAGAGCGGGCAGGTTTGCAAAAAGGTGATATTGTCAGGCGGATTGACGGACAGCAGATTACTGACTGGCCAATGCTGGAAAAGCTCATCCAGCAAAATGCCGAGCAGACTTTGATACTTGAGATTAGCAGAGCCGGTCAGAGTATTGAGCTTGAAGCGATACCTGAATTGTTAACTCGGGAAGACGGTTTTACTCAGGGCATGTTAGGGATCCAGCCTGTTGTTACACCATGGCCCGAGGGTATTATTTACACCCAGCGTTATGGGGTAGTGGGTGCCATAGGCGAAGGCGTTAGCCAGACCTGGCAATTGACCCGTTTAAGTTTTGCGATGGTTGCAAAACTGCTGACAGGCGATGTGTCGGTTAAGCATTTAAGCGGGCCTATCTCGATTGCGCAAGGCGCAGGTGATACGGCCAGTATGGGCCTGATTGCCTTTTTAGCGTTTCTGGCGCTGATCAGCGTGAATCTGGCTGTAATTAATTTATTGCCGCTGCCCATTTTGGATGGTGGCCATTTAATGTATCTTGTGGTGGAACTAATACGCGGTAAACCTGTCTCTGAGAAGGCGCAGGAAATAGGTTTTCGCTTTGGAGCTTTAGTCCTGCTGATGTTAATGGGAATTGCGCTGCTCAACGATATTTCTCGTTTGTAATAAACTAATCATAAGTAGTTCAAATAATGACAATTAAACGATTAGTAGCTGCGATGTTACTTGCTACTGGCAGTAACTCGGTGCTCGCTGAAGAATCATTTACCGTTCAGGATATCCAGGTTGAAGGCCTGCAGCGCGTTGCGCTCGGTGCCGCCCTGAATAACCTGCCATTTACTATTGGTGACACTGTTACTGAGTACAGTTTGTCTCGTAGTATTAAAACTTTATATGGTGCAGGCCATTTTGACGATATCAAAGTGTTTCGCGATGGCAATACAGTCATTTATCGTTTAAAAGAGCGGCCAACCATCAGCAACATCGAATTTGATGGTAATAAAGACATCAAAGAAGAACAATTAAATGAAAGCCTGGCTGGTAATAAGGTTCAGGTTGGCGAGCCATTAGATAAAACGATCCTGAAAAATATCGAAAATGGCTTAACCGAATTTTACCACGGAGTGGGTAAGTATCAGGCGAAGGTTGAAGCTAAAGTTACCTATTTGCCCCGTAACCGGGTCAACTTGAAGCTGGAGTTTGATGAAGGCGATGCCGCGTCCGTTCGCCAGATAAATATTGTAGGTAATACCATCTTCTCTAACGAAGAGTTGCTTAACCAAATTGAATCGAAGCAGGATTTACCTTGGTGGCGCTTTTTATCTTCTGACCGTTATCAGAAGCAAACCTTGCAGGGCGATTTTGAGACAATAAACAGTTATTACCTTGATCGTGGCTATCTGCAATTTGACATAGAGTCGTCTCAGGTGTCAGTGAGCCCTGATAAAACCTCGGTATATGTCACCTTAAATGTTACCGAAGGTGAGCAGTACAATATCCGTGATGTGAGTTTTGTCGGCGATTTAATTGGTCAGGATGCTATTATCGAATCCATCCTGCCTCTTAAAGAAGGTCAGCTATATAACGGTGCGCTGGTGACTTACACTGAAGAGAGCATTGCTAAATTGTTAGCACGTTTTGGTTATGCGAATTCAAAAGTACGGACCATTCCGCAAATAGACGAAGAAAACAAACAAGTTGATCTGACCATCAGTGTCGACCCGGGTAAACGGGTCTATGTGCGCCGGATTGATGTGAAGGGTAACACTAATACCCGCGATGAAGTTATCCGGCGTGAACTGCGCCAGATGGAAGGGGCCTGGTTATCAAACGATTATCTGGAGCTCTCAAAAAACCGGATCCAGCGTTTACCCTACATTGAAGATGTTGGTTTCGAAACCGTACCGGTAACCGGTAGTGATGATCAAGTTGACGTGCTGTTTAACATTAAGGAGCAACCGTCGGGCAGCTTTAATGCTGGCATTTCGTATGGTAGCTACCAGGGGTTATCGTTTGAAGTGGGTGTGCAGCAATCCAACTTCTTTGGTACAGGCAACAGTGCGGGCATCAGTTTAAGTACCAACAAGTATCAGAAAAGTATTAACCTGAGTTATACCGATCCTTACTACACCCTTAATGGGGTAAGCTTAGGTGGTCAGTTATTCTACTCCGATATCGATTACAGTAGTGCCTCTTCTAACCTTGAAGCATACAACCAGCGCCGTTATGGTTTTGGCACAAACGTCGGTTATCCGATCAATGAATTTAACCGCTTAAATTTTGGCGCCAACTATGTGGTTAATAAAATAAACTCCATTCAGGAGTACGACCAGCTACGTCATTTCAGAGCCGTGTTGCTGGATGCGCAAAACCCGGATGGTGGCTACAACTTTACTAATTATGAGTTTAGTACCGGTTGGAGCCATAGCACATTAAATCGGGGGTTATTCCCGACCGCAGGCCGGATGCTGAGCTTGGTGTTAAAGGCAACGACCCCGAACTCTGATTTACAATATTATAAAGTACAGTTTGAAGCGCAGAATTATATTCCGCTGAGCAACGATCATCGTTGGTCATTCCGCAGTAAGCTGGAGCTTGGTTATGGTAATGGTTACGGTGACAAAGATGGCTATGATTACACCCTGCCATTTACCGAGAACTTCTATGCAGGTGGTTCTAACCTTCGTGGCTTTGAAAACCGGATTATCGGCCCTCATGCTATTTTCCGCTTTCCGGATTTAGTGCCAGGTATTCCTGATCCGCTTAATGGTAACGGTAGTTATCCGCAGAACCCGAATAGTGACAACTACATAGTCTCTTCGCGCTCAATTGGTGGCAATGCCATGGGGGTGCTGACCCTGGAGCTGATTACACCCACTCCGTTTATTGGTGAGGAGAATCGAAACTCAGTGCGAACCAGTTTGTTTGTTGACGCCGGTAATGTCTGGGATACTGAGTTTGATATAAACCGTTACGCCACCCTGACTCAGGACAGGGGATCGTCTGTAGGGCGCGGGGCACAGCCTTTTCTGATAGATTATGCGGACCCGAGTTTGATTCGTGCATCAGCTGGTGTATCGTTACAATGGATTTCACCGATGGGACCGTTAACATTCAGTCTGGCGAAAATCATCAAAAAGTATGAAGGTGATTTGCAGGAAAACTTTAGTTTTAATATTGGTACAACTTTCTAACAAAGGTATAGGGAAAATGATGTTTAAAAATACAGTAACTAAAACCGCCATTGTATTAGTCGCCGCGTTAGTGATGGCAGGCACTGCAGTTGCGAAAGAAATGAAAATTGCATTTGTTGATATTCAGGCGGTTGCAGCGCAAATTCCTCAGTCAGCCACTATTCAGGAGAATATCCGGACTGAGTTTGCTGCTAAAATAGATGAAATGAGCCAGTTAGAAAAAGACATCAACTTCAATATCGAAAAGTTGCGCCGCGACGGCCCGACCATGAGTGAACAACAACAGCAGGAGCTGGCGACGAAAGTGCAGCAGCAACGTCAGCAATATGAAGCGACCGCACGGCCATTGGATGAGCAAATTCGTGCCCGTCAGAACGAAGAGCGCAACAAAATTTTAGCGATGATCAAAGCCGCCATTGATGTGGTTGCAGAGCGTGAAAAGTTTGATGTTGTGCTAAATGCTGGTGCTGCGGTATATGCCAAGCCAGAGTATGATATCTCTGACGCGGTTGCAGCCCAGGTAAGTAAAGCTAAGAAGTAATACAGTGAAGTTATTATCAGAACTGGCTGAGCAACTTAATGCTCAGCTTGTCGGAAACGCCGCTTGCGGCGTTTCTGCCGTAGCAACTCTGGAGCATGCAGTTCAGGGTACTATTAGCTTTCTGGCAAATAGTAAGTATCGTAAATTCCTCAGTCAAACCAATGCTAGTGCGGTGCTTATTAAAGCGGACGATCTGCCATTTATGGCACCTGGCGTTAGTGCGTTAGTGGTTGCCGACCCTTATGTAGCCTTTGCTCAGATTGCCCAGTTACTAGACACTACCCCTGCCATTGCCACTGGCATTCACCCATCTGCTATAATTGATGCCTCAGCGACAATAGGAGAGCATTGTGCTATTGGGCCTAATGCGGTGATAAGTGAAGGTGCAGTGCTTGGTAAGGGGGTGCATTTAGGCGCTGGTACCGTCGTTGGCAAAGCCGCAAAAATTGGTTCGGACAGCCGGCTGTGGGCGAATGTGACGATTTATCACAATGTTGTTATTGGTAACAATTGCTTAATTCATAGTGGAACGGTAATTGGTTCGGATGGTTTTGGCTTTGCCAATAAAGCAGGAAACTGGCTGAAGATACCCCAGACAGGTACTGTCGTTATTGGCGATAATTGTGAGATAGGCGCCAATACCACCATCGATCGTGGTGCAATAGAAGACACCATGGTAGGTAACAACGTTATTATTGATAATTTATGTCAGCTTGCCCATAACGTGCAAATTGGCGATCATACTGCTATTGCCGGTTCTTCCAGCATTGCCGGCAGTACCAAAGTTGGTCGCTATTGTATTATTGGTGGTGGCGTTGGCGTCAATGGCCATATTGAAATAGCAGATGGCGTGCAGATTACCGGCATGTCAATGGTTACCCGTTCGCTTACCGAGAAAGGGGTTTATTCATCGGGTATCCCGGCAGCAACAAATGCGGAGTGGCGTCGCAACACCGCGCGTTTGCGCCAGGTTGAGCAATTATTTCAGCGGGTAAAACAGCTGGAGCAACAATTACAGCACATAAGTCAGGATGGACAAGAGCCATCGACAG
>NZ_JBFJPY010000031.1:0-31956 GCF_041616895.1 Arsukibacterium sp. | reverse complement strand
TATATTCTGCTTGTTATTTACCCGCTAACTCCGTAAAATACGCGACCTTCGGCCATACACTCACGTTCCTTGCCTCTATGCGAGCCCGGCCGAGCTCACCCGAGGCTTACTAACCGTAAGGAGCTACAATGCGTCATTACGAAATCGTTTTTATGGTTCACCCTGATCAGAGTGAACAAGTGCCTGGCATGATTGAGCGTTACACTGGCTCAATCAAAGAAGCGGGCGGTACTATCCACCGTTTGGAAGATTGGGGCCGTCGTCAATTGGCTTACCCAATTCAAAAACTGCACAAAGCACACTACGTGTTGCTTAACGTGGAAGCACCACAAACAGTGATTGATGAGCTGGAAACTAACTTCCGTTACAACGATGCTGTATTACGTAACCTGATTATGCGCACTAACGGTGCCGTAGTTGAGCCATCTCCAATGGCTAAGGTACGTGAAGAGCGTTCACGTGACGACCGTCCTCGTGACCGTGCTCCTCGTGAATCAGAAGAGCAGGTAGAAAACGAAGAGTAAGTTTGATGGACAATATCATCGTGCTTAGTGGCGCCGTATGCCGGCACCCTGAACGCAGTGAGAGTCCGGCGGGAATACCGCACACTGTTATCACCGTAGAACACAGAAGCAATCAGCAGGAAGCCGGCCTTAACCGCCAGGCTTATGTCAGAATGCAGATCGTATTAAGCGGCACAGTGTTACATCAGCAAGCTCAAACTTTGACGTTGGGTAGCATGGTAAAGGTTAGCGGGTTTTTAAACCGGCACCAAAACCGCAGTGGTCAGGCAAAACTGGTACTGCACGCCCAGCAGATTGAACAAATAAGTTAGGAGACAGACAAATGTCACGTTTTTTCCGTCGCCGTAAATTCTGCCGTTTTTCTGCAGAAGGCACTGTAGAGATTGATTACAAAGATACCGCTGTTCTGAAAAACTATGTTACAGAAAGCGGCAAAATCGTACCTAGCCGTATTACTGGTACCAGCGCTAAGTATCAGCGTCAGCTGGCTCGTGCTATTAAGCGCGCTCGCTACCTGGCCTTGTTGCCGTACAGCGACTCACACAGCTAATACAGAAGGGGTATAAGTATGCAAGTTATTCTGTTAGACAAAGTCTCTAACCTTGGTGGTTTAGGTGACAATGTTTCTGTTAAGTCTGGTTATGCTCGTAACTTCTTATTCCCACAGGGTAAAGCAGTTCCGGCTAACAAAGCTAACACTGAAAAGTTTGAACAGCGTCGTGCTGAATTAGAAGCCAAAATGGCTGCTGATTTAACTGCCGCTAACGACCGCGCTGCTAAGCTGGCAGAACTGGCTGAAGTGACTATTGCTTCTAAAGCCGGTGATGAAGGCAAGCTGTTTGGTTCAGTAGGTACCCGCGATATCGCTGATGCCATTACTGAAGCGGGCGTAAAAGTATCTAAAGCTGAAGTGAAGTTACCTAACGGTACTTTACGTGAAACTGGCGAGTTCGAAATCGATCTGCAGTTACACGCTGAAGTAGTAGCAACCATTAAAGTTGTTATTATCGCAGAAGCCTAAGGCTACTGGCGCACTGCCATGCAGTGCGCCAACCTCTTCCGCCGTTTTTCCCACCGTTACGCCCTTTCATTTTAAAAATAATCTCTACGTTGCTTTTTATTCTGCCGCTTGCAAGGTAGCATTGCACAGTTATTTCAAAATCTGTCAGGTGTTATGAGCAGTAATAAAGACAAGCAAGTCGCCGGCCTGAAAATGCCACCGCACTCAATCGAAGCCGAGCAATCTGTGCTGGGTGGTTTAATGCTGGATAATCAGGCCTGGGACCGAGTTTCAGAGAAAGTGGTTGAGCAGGATTTTTATCTGCGTTCACACCGTTTTATCTTTAGCGCCATGGCCAGAATTGCCGAAGCAAACCAGCCAATAGACTTAATTACCGTGTCAGAAGCGCTGGAAGCTAACCAGCAGCTTGATGATATAGGCGGCTTTGCTTATTTAGGTGAAATAGCCAAAAACACGCCAAGTGCGGCCAATATTATGGCCTATGCTGATATTGTACGTGAGCGCGCTGTGGTGCGCGACATGATAGCGGTTGCCCATGATATTGCTGACGCGGGTTATGACACTCAGGGCCGCACCAGTGCTGAATTGCTTGACTTTGCTGAGAGCAAAGTGTTTAAGATTGCAGAGCAACGGGCTAATGCCAACGAAGGCCCCGAGCCGATAAACAACATTCTGGCTAAAACCATCGATAAAATAGATGCGCTGTTTCGATCGCCACAAACCGGCATCACCGGTTTGTCATCCGGCTATATGGATTTGGATAAAATGACGAATGGCTTTCAGCCATCAGATTTAATAATTGTTGCGGCCCGTCCTTCCATGGGTAAAACCACCTTTGCTATGAACCTGTGTGAGCATGCCGCTATTACCAGCGACAAGCCGGTGCTTATTTTCAGTCTTGAGATGCCCTCAGATCAGATTATGATGCGGATGCTGGCGTCTTTAGGCCGGATTAATCAAACAAAAGTACGTACCGGCCAGTTGGAAGATGAAGATTGGGCAAGACTGTCATCAGCCATTGAGCTGCTAAACAGTAAAGGCAAAATGTATATCGATGATGCATCCGGTCTGACGCCGACCGAGGTACGTTCGCGCGCCAGGCGGGTAGCACGGGAGCATGGTGGCCTTAGTATGATCATGGTCGACTATTTACAGTTAATGACGGTGCCGGGGCTAAGTGAAAACCGTACCCTGGAAATCGCTGAAATTTCCCGCTCCTTAAAATCGTTAGCCAAAGAGCTGAAGGTACCAGTAATTGCGTTGTCCCAGTTAAACCGCGGCCTGGAGCAGCGCGCCGATAAGCGACCGGTAAACTCTGATTTAAGGGAGTCAGGTTCAATCGAGCAGGATGCCGACTTAATTATGTTTATCTACCGGGATGAGGTTTACCACGAAGATAGCGCTGAAAAAGGTTTGGCAGAAATTATTATTGGTAAACAGCGTAATGGCCCAATTGGCAAAGTGCGTTTAACCTTCCACGGCCATTTCTCGCGCTTTGATAACTACGCCGGTAGTGCCCGTTTTGAGGATGAGTATTAATGTCACGCCGGCCGGTAGCCCAAATTAACCTGGCTGCACTTAGCCATAATTTGCAGCGGGTGCAACAACTGGCACCTGCCAGCAAAGTGTTGGCAGTACTAAAAGCCAATGCGTACGGTCATGGCCTGGTAAAAGTGGCGCAGGCATTAACTGACGCAGATGCTTTTGCAGTAGCCAGAATAGATGAAGCGTTAGCACTCCGTACCGGCGGTATTGTTAAGCCAATTGTATTACTGGAAGGCTTTTACGAAGCCGCGGAATTACCTATTTTGCTGGCTAATAATCTGCAGACGGTGGTGCACAATGAACTGCAATTGCAGGCACTTGAGCAGTCAGAATTAGATGGACAGCTTAAAGTCTGGTTAAAAATTGATACTGGGATGCACCGTTTGGGTATAGCACCAGAGCAGTTTGCTGAGTTTTATCGCCGGTTATGGCAATGCTCAGCGGTACAACCCGGAATTCGCTTAATGAGCCACTTTAGCTGTGCTGATATGCCAGGTTCAGTGAAAACAGAGCAACAACTTGCCGTGTTTCAACAGCTTTGCAACGACAAAGCCGAACAGCAAAGCCTAGCCAACAGTGCGGCTATTATCAGCTTGCCACAAAGTCATGGCGATTGGGTGAGACCGGGCTTGATGCTGCATGGTATTTCTCCCCTGCCAAATCAACAGGGCCAGCAGCATTTGTTACATCCCGTTATGCGTTTAAGCAGCAGATTGATTGCGATGCGCCAGGTTAAGCAAGGCGAGACGGTTGGCTACGGTGGCCACTGGCAAGCAACCGCGGCAACCTGGATTGGTGTTATTGCTATTGGCTATGGTGACGGCTATCCGCGTCATGCCAGGAACAACACGCCAGTGTGGCTGGCAGGGCGGGAAGTTAAGCTGGTTGGCCGGGTATCAATGGATATGATTACGGTAGATTTGGGCCAGTCTCCTACTGAGACACTTGGTGCCGAAGCCGTATTGTGGGGCCCGGAGTTGGCGATTGAACGCGTGGCTGAATGCGCTGATACCATTCCTTATGAGCTACTTTGCAACATTACCCCACGCGTTGACTATCAGTATATTACCACTCTACCAAATTGATATGCAGCGGTTCAAAGGACTACTTGTCAAAGCTGACTTCGATGTGCACTTTGCCAAATTCTGAGTTGAACGGCATTAAAATCGTCGGTCCTTCACATTTATGTGTAATCGTGTGGGCTTTACCTGACACCACGATCGGGGTCGCCATCGAAAACTCATAGCCCTTATCGCCTAAAATGCGCTTGGCGCCGCCAGTGACCATATTGGTTATTTCACCTACCATGTCGGTAACATCGGCATCGATGGTTTTTGGTTTTTCACCAAGCATCCGGTACATAACTTCCAATGCCAGACTCTCTTCAAAACTGACGGAAAACGAGCCTTTGATGTCGCTACCCACCATGCCAATTAACCCTGAAACATCGCCGCGCGCTACCTCGTCTTTTTTTATTCGAGGCTGGCCCGGCACAATAGTAGTATTGGCCATGGTGGCTAATACATTAACAAGAGAAGACAGAAACGGGTTTATATACTCAACATTCATGGAGCGCGCCTGTAAGTTATTCGTTGGATGATTCCAGCAAGTCAGTATAAGATTAGGAGCAATTAGATGATCCTACAAGCCAGCTTATGATTTTACGATAATTTATGCAACCTGCTGGCATTTATAACAAAAACCATGAGCTTCTATGGTCTGGTGTTTGATCTGAAAGCCCTGCTTGGTGGCAAGAGCGCCGAATTCCTGTTGCAGGACATCAGAATGCAATTCGCTGACGCTGCCGCAACTATCACAGATCAATAACTGAGCCGGATGATGATGGCCAAAATGGTGACACAACATAAAGGCGTTGCTGGATTCAATTTTATGAATAAAACCCTGTTCGGTTAAAAACTCAAGCGCACGATAAATGGTGGCGGGCTTCGCGGCAGGCTCGGTCAGTTTCAATCGCTCCAGCAGGTCATACGCGCCCATACCACCATCAGTTTCAGCCATTAACCGAAATACTTTTTCCCGGATAGAGGTAAAGCGCGCGCCATTTTTATCGCAAATAGTTTTCGCCCGACTTACTAATGACTCTGTCGACATACGTAATATTATCTCATGGCAGCAGTGGTTCGCAGTGTAGCATAATGCGCTTTAAGTTCCACGCAAAGTGCTTGTTGTTAATTGCCAGATGACGGTCAATTTTGAGCGCTATTGATGTACAATACACCGCTTATTACTCTATTGGTTAGAGCAGGTACAAGACTATTGGCTATTCACTCTATGGATCATAAATTCTCTGTCGCCCCAATGCTGGACTGGACCGATAAACATTGCCGCTATTTTCACCGGCTGATGACAAAGCATGCTGTGTTATATACCGAGATGGTGACGACAGGCGCACTTATCCATGGCAAAGGCGATTATCTTGCTTTTAACGAGCAGGAGCATCCGCTGGTGCTGCAGTTAGGCGGTTCTAACCCGGCTGAGATGGCCCAGTGCGCCAGAATGGCTGAACAACGTGGTTATGATGCGGTTAATATTAACGTGGGTTGCCCGTCAGATCGGGTACAAAATGGCATGTTTGGTGCGTGTTTAATGGCCAAACCAGAGCTTGTTGCCAGTTGCGTTAGTGCGATGCTGGAAAAGGTGTCGATTCCGGTGACGGTCAAAAGCCGGATAGGTATTGATGATCTCGACAGTTACCAGTTTTTAACCGACTTCGTTGGCACCATTGCTGATGCCGGTTGCCAGCAGTTTATTGTTCATGCCCGCAAAGCCTGGTTAAAAGGCTTAAGCCCTAAAGAAAATCGGGAGATCCCCGAGCTGGATTATCCGAGGGTACATCAATTAAAGAAGGATTTTCCGCAGCTTAATATTAGTATTAACGGTGGTATCAAAACTCTGGACGACGTTAACTATCAACTTAACCTGGTCGACGGCGTCATGGTGGGACGTGAAGCCTATACCAACCCCTATTTGCTCAGCCAGGTTGACCACTTTATTTATCATGATGAACCGCATGTGCTAAGCCAGCATGAAGTAGTGCGGGCCATGCTGCCTTATATCGAGCAGCAAATGCAACACGGTGCCCGTTTCTGGCATATTGCCCGCCATATGCTCGGACTGTTTCAAGGGTTACCTGGTGCCAGATTATGGCGCCGTCACCTGAGTGAAAATGGTCATTTAGCCAGTGCCGGACAAGAAGTGTTAGTACAAGCACTGGGATTTGTGCCGGAAAACTAACAAAAAACGCTGGCTGAATCCAGTGTTAAGGAATTGACTAATTGAGTGGTTAATTTCGCTAATTTTTGGTTTCGTCTTGCGTTGGCTAAAAATTGGTTCCTCTTTATTTATAAATTAATGTTTTAAATCAGTCTGTTATGGTTTTGCCAAAGTTGGCATAAGCTTTGTAATAGTTAAGTTGTAGTATCAACTTAATTAACTATTATGAAGGAATATAAAATGAAAACTTTAGCTGCTTTAACCTTAACTGCTGCCGTTATGTTCACTGCTGCGCCGGCTCAGGCTAACCCTGCAACAGAGGCTTTACAACAATTAGCCGCGAATCAGTTGGCTGACTTAAAAGTCACCGTTGCTAAACAAGCTCGTCAGGCGATGGAGCAAGCCGCTGCAGATGTCCGCCAGTTATTTAATGATGATAGTAAACTTGCCGAGCATAAAGATACGGCTACTAAAGCCGACTCAACCCCAGCGGTAGAGTAAGCGATGTTGACTGCAAGCAGCTTATTATTGCTGTATCTGCTGCCCGTTGTCACGATGTTGTCGGCGTTCCTGGTGTGGAGCGTCGTGACGCCAATTATGTTGTCATGGCAAAAAGCCCGGAGCTAGTTATACCGGGCCCCTCCGATGTTTCTTTCGATACTTTGTTACTGGTCGCTGCCAGCTGCTCTGATTTGGTGTAAGATAAACTAAATTTGTTAAGGGAGCGTAACATGATGAAGTTCATATTTTTGTTGGCTTTGGCGGTATTTGGTTTGGCTGCTAATGGTGCTGAACTTGTCGTTGCTGATGGCCAGGTAAGGGTGCCAATGCCTGGACGAACGGTAACCGCTGGCTATTTTACCATCCAGAATAATAGCGCTGACACTGTCAATTTGACCGCTGTTAAAAGTAGCGCCTTTGAGCGGGCAGAGTTGCATCAACATAGCCATCAGGACGGTGTAATGAGAATGGAGCAGGTAACCCATATCGCTATTGAAGCTAATACCAGTGTTACGTTACAACCTGGCGGCCTTCATCTGATGCTATTTGACCCTTTGCAACCTTTGATAGTGGGTGAGAGTGTTAATGTCTCCCTGAGTTTTAGCAATGGCCAGCAACTTGAGCTAAGTATGCCACTAACCGAAATGCCGCGTCGCTAAGGATATGGAATGAATAAACGTAATATAAGTTATCTGGCGCTATGCCTGGTATTATTTATTTTTGTGGTGACAAGTTGGTGGGTAAGCCGAGAGCCTGCAGTGATGACTGAGCAGATCCAACAGACTAAGCAAACCGGCAACGCAACTTCCCGGGTAGGATACACAACAACAACTGCCCTGATTAATGTCACTGAAACTTTGCTGGATAAACCCGGTGGATATCTGGCAAATGATATTTTGCCACCGTTTAGTTTGCTCGATAATATGGCCGCCTGGGAGTTTGGTGTGCTGGAAATGTCCCGTGATCTGGCGTTGGCGTTTCGCAAAGATTTTAGCCGCTCGCAATCACAGTCTGCTGAAAATGAGTTTTTAAAAGTGGCACAGCCACAGTTTAATATTGATCATCGCAGCTGGGCTATTCCCAGTGCAGAATCAGAGTATCGCAAAGCCATTAATCAATTGTACCTGTACCGTGCTGCTTTATCCGACAGTACCCTGCCCGAAAGCCAGTTTTACGCCAGAGCTGACAATTTACGGGACTGGTTAAAGAATGTTGAGAAGCGCTTAGGAAGCTATTCACAGAGACTAAGTGCAAGTGTTGGTCAGGAGCGCTTAAATACTGATTTGGCAGGTGATGTTGGTGCAAGGCAATCTACAAATGCACCGGGCCAGCAAAGAGTAAAAACCAGTTGGTGGAAAATTGATGATGAATTTTACGAAGCACGGGGTGCAGCCTGGGCGTTACTGCATTACTTAAAAGCCGTAGAAGTGGATTTTGCTGAAGTACTGCACCGGCGCAACGCTATGGTAAGTTTGCAACAAATTATCCGGGAACTGGAAGCAACACAACAACCGATATGGAGCCCGATGGTGTTAAATGGCAGCGGCTTTGGTTTGCTTGCCAACCACAGCCTGGTCATGGCAAATTACATATCGAGGGCAAATGCAGCACTGATTGATCTATCAGAATTATTGATACAAGGGTAAACAATATGAAGAAAAACACCATGAATAAAGCAGCTCTGTCGTTAGCACTTGGCTCCCTGTTTATCGCCAGTCAGGCCTCTGCTGATACGCTGCTTGGCCTGTATCTTGGTGGTGATGGCTGGCGCTCAGAGGTAAGCGGAAGTTTTGGTAATAGCGACCCTGCACCAACTTTTAATTTTAATTCTAAAAACCAGGGGACCTATTATATTGCGCTGGAACATCCGATCCCGGTACTGCCGAATATCCGACTTGCTCATAATCAACTGCAAGCCGAGGGCGTAACGTTAATCGATGGCCAATTTAGTTTCGCTGGTGAAGAGTTTACCGTGAATACCTCTGTCAGAAATCAGGTCGATCTGACCAATACCGATGTGGTGTTGTATTACGAAATTTTAGATAACAGTGTTGTTGCATTGGATCTTGGTTTGAATGGCAAGCATATTAAAGGTTACGCGTCTCTGGAAGAGCAGGCACAAGATGGTTTGCAGGGTGAAGAGTCAGTGTCGCAATGGTTGCCGATGGTGTATGTCAGCAGTAAAGTAGGTTTACCGCTAACCGGGCTTGATGTGTTTGCGCAAGGCAGCTACGTTGGGTGGAACGATAGCCGCATGTACGATTTGCAGGCGGGTGTGGGCTATGAGGTTGTCGATTCGCTGACGGTAGATATCCGGTTGAAACTGGGGTATCGGGCAGTCAATTTACGGTTGGATGATTTTGACAATCTCTACAGCAATCTCGACTTTAAAGGGGTTTTTGCCGGGGTAGAATTACACTTTTAAACCTTCCCGTAACTAACACATTGCTGTTGGTCTGTTGTGCTGCGGTACAATCCTTGTTGCTACCGCAAATTCGCATTATAGTAACGTTATTCCAAATGACGGCAATATCATTTTGACAAATATATTCAAACAGTTAATTGCACCTTGGCTGCTTGCGTTGCTGCTGGCCTGGCTGCTGCTTTTATTATGGCTTAATAATGAAAGCCGTAATCAGCAATTGCAGCAAATTCAGCAATTAGCAATCACGGTCAATTATGCTGTTCAGGCTAACTTGTCGGCTAAAAATGACCAGCAACAATTAGCAAATCAACTCAAACAAATTCAACTCAGTTCGACTCTTGGGGTGGCGCAGATTGCTGCGTACAACACACAACTGCAATTAATTGCCAGTAGTGTCGATTCGGCAACCGTTCCAGCGCTGACTACAGCCCCAAAAACCTACCAAGTAAGTGCATTGGATGGGGAAAGAAAGCAAATTGCAGTGCTGCCGGTCAGCGCAGGGCTTGCGATTGCACAGTCTGCCATTGCCACCCCATTGCCAGACAATGGTTATATTGCGGTGGTGTTCAGTACCGCCCAGCCATGGCTTATCTGGCTTATTCCTTTGACCTTGCTAACCGCTGCCCTGGCCATCGGTCTGGCCTGCAGTAGTGTAGCCATCAGGCGCGAGCAAGTAAGACTGGCCACTGATGTTGAACTATTAGCCCATAATTTGCGCCGGCTGCAAAATGCCCGGCAAGACTGCCAGATATCACAGAAACTGGTTCCTGCGCTAAAGCCATTACGGTTGGCATTTAACCAGCTCGCAGGCAAGCTTGATCAGCATCACTTCAGCACTGAGCAACTGATCCAACAGCTGAATCAACGTGTGCAACAGCACAATAATGAAGTCGCCGGAATTGAGCAGCAGCGCAGCCGACTTGCGACAGAGCAAAAAATGCAGCGACGTCAGATTTGCCATTGGTTTGAGCAAAGTTTACTGCTATGGCAGCGGCGTGATCAATTGCAGCACGTTCAGCTACAACGGTTATCTCAAATGCATTTATTGGCAGGATTTTATCAGTTAGCAGATGCGGATGCTAAAGTGGCCCCCATTAAGCTGAGTGATTGGCTGGGGCAGTATATTGCTGAATTTAATGAATTAGCGGCCACTGGTGCAGTGATACTGGACTGGCAGGAGCATCCTGACAATTTGGTGTATGCCGTTAAGATTTGCGGCCAGACGTTGCGCTCCCAGCTGCATGCGTTAATTATGTTATCGCTTCGCGGCGAGGACGTCAGTAAAATTACTATCACGATTCAGTTGCAGTTATCCGGGCAGCAGCCTGCTCTGCGTTTAATTGCCGGTTGCAATGGCAACGGCTTGCCAGCGCATTGCCGTGAGCTGATCCAGACAAATGATGTATTGGATTTGCAATGGAGTGACGCCGACATCGCGTTATTAAAAGCAATAAGAAAGACGGGCGGAGAATTTACCTTTCAATCGCTGGATGGGCTTGGTTGTATTTTGCAATTAACCACTTCGGTACAAATTGAACCCGTCAACCCACAAAACAGGCTGCAACATATTTTGGTTTTTGATGCTGATGAAGAACGTTTGCAGCAACGCAGCGCAGCTCTTGCCGCGTTAACGTCTCAGCTGACAACCTGCCATAAGCTCATTGAACTGGAGCAAATAATTCACAGCAAAAAATTTGATGTGGTGTTGTTGTTTTTACCGCCGGCAACAGAGCGTCAGCACTGGCATAAAATAACCGACTATGCCCGCCAGCAATCTGAGGTGTTGTGTTTTGCCGCCGCAGACACACTGACAGCATGGCAACAAACGCTATCCGGCGTGCAGGCCAGTGATCAGTTCTGCCTGGCTGTGGTGCAGGCTTTGGGCAATCAGTTGTCAACCACAGCAAACCGGCAGCATATTCTGGTGGTCGATGACAATGAAACCAATCTGGCATTTGTGCAGGTGCTTTTAAAAAATAAGCCGCTGGTTTTGCATACGGCGACTTCTGCAGCGCAAGTTTTTTTACTCTGCGAAGAACAGCGGTTTGATATGATTCTGTTGGATATTCAGCTGCCGGATATGTCGGGGGTGGAAATTACCAAACAATTGCGGCAACTACCGCAGTATCGTCAGACACCAATTGTGGCGTTTACCGCCCATGCGATGCCGGCAGAAATAGCTACATACCGCGAGGCTGGTATGGATGACATTGTATTTAAGCCCCTTGAGCCTGCCAGGTTAGATAGCTTACTGGCCCGTTTTTCACTGACATCACCTTAGCCAACACCCCGTTATCGTTAGATTAGCCGATGCTATTTAAATTGTAATACGGACGCTAATTGTTGTTGCAAGGCGCTTAAATATCCGCTGTGAGTGGGACTATTTAACAGTGGCAATAATTCAGTGCCGACCACAGTGTACTTGTAATATTGCAGTACTACACCCCGCTTTAGCGCGACGCAATTTAGGGTTTGGCTTTGGAATTGCCAGCTAAAACTCTGGCCGGGTTGTAACTCACCGCTTTCAATTTCGACATTATGTAAAATGCCAATATCAACCAGATTAAGTATTTGCGGATAAGATAAACCAAACTGACTTAAGTTTAACAATGCCATGCTCCGGCCAGTAAGGAGTTGCCAAAGTGAGGGCTTACGAATGTATCCGAAGTAAATACGACCACTTTGCTCTTGTCTGCTACGGCAACTTAAACTGGCCGCTAATTGCAGGCTTTGTGCTTCTTTGTGGCTCATTTGCTGCAAAATTTGTAACGTTTTTAAGGAGAACCGGCCTGGGGTTGCTATTTCTCCAGCCAGAATTTTTGCCCATAGCTGCTGCATATTGTCGTTCGAGATATTCAGAACCAACTCACAATACTGAGAAAACCAATCTGGATCTATCTCCTGCGCCGATACCCGTTCCGGGCAATATTCCAAAGCAAGCGCCATAATTTTTTCCAGATTTTGTTGCTGGCGCTCGCGTTGCATTTGTAAGCGGCGGGTGACCCGTTGTCCCAGAGTTAACGCTGTACCTGGTTCAGGTGCTCCTGAACGGGCAGCAAGTTGCTGCAGCTTCGCATTGCCTGGGGCATGGTCTGAAACTTCAGCAGGCTCATCAACAGCTTCTGCCGTATTGTTTGTCACCGGCGTGCCTAAGTGATAGCGCGCCAGTTTTAACAGTCGCTGCTGTCCAGATGCCGGGGTTATTTTGTTCACAATAATTCCGGTATTTATTGAAAAATTAATGTTATCTTGGCACTAAGCAGAGTTAGCAGCAAGTAGCGCTAATTATTTATGTCATAAAGGCGTTTGATAAAATAAGATAAAAATAAACGACAATTCGTTTTTCGTTTTCTAACGTATGCATGTATATTTAAAACAAGAGACAGATTAAGGCGTAATCATGAAATCGAATGAAACAGATGAAGATTTTCTGTTTTTTGCAGAAGACGAGCAAGCCTTGTCTGAACCAGAGCTGGCGGTTGGTGTCTGGAATATTCTGATCGTTGATGATGACGAAGAAATTCATACGGTTACCAAGCTTGCTCTGAACGACCTGATCGTCCTTGGCCGTAAACTGAACTTTCACCATGCTTACTCTGGCGACGAAGCCATTCGGTTTTTGCACAACAACACTAATATTGCCATGGTATTGCTGGATGTTGTCATGGAATCTGATGATGCCGGGTTAAAAGTGGTACAGCGGATCCGCGATGAGCTGCACCTCGAAGAGCTGCGGATAGTGCTAAGAACGGGACAACCCGGCTATGCACCTGAAGAGAGTGTCATTAAAGAATATGATATTAATGATTATAAGACCAAAACAGAACTGACCCGCGGCAAACTTGTTACCACCATTATTGCGTCCATCCGTTCTTATCAACAAATTCGCACTATTAATCAAAACCGGATTGGCCTGCAAAAAATCATAAATGCTGGGGCAAACTTGCTCGAGCAACATTCGCTACACGAGTTTTCTGAGGGGGTTGTTACCCAAATTGCGTCGTTAATCGGGCTGCATGCCGAGGGGGTGCTATGCGCCCAGATAGAAGATGATGGTAGCGCCAGCGATAAAATTTACGTGCTAGGCGCAGCCGGACATTATGCACCTTTTATCAAATGTCAGCTCGATAAGCTGGATAACCCAAGGATCGTCCAGCAAATTAGTTTGTGTTTAAGTCAGCGGCAAAATATTTTCGGCCAGCAGGATACGGTATTGTACCTGGGCAGTGACAACCATTGTGCGGCGGTTTATATAGAGACCAACCGACCTATTGAAGCCTTTGACCGGCAATTGATAGAGGTTTTTTTAAGTAACATTTCTATCGGATATGAAAATGTCACGTTATTTCAGCAACTGAAACATGCAGCCTATATTGATCCGCTTACTAAAACCCCAAACCGTAATGAGTTTATTCAGATTTTACAGGACACCCGCCGCTTTGACGCTGAGGGTATGGTAGCGGTACTGGTCGATATTGATCATTTTTCTGATGTTAATGATGGCCTGGGCCAGGATGTAGGTAATGAACTGCTGATTGCGCTGACCTTACGTCTGATCGCTTTTTTTGGTACCAGCTGCCAGCTGGGACGGATTGGTGCCGATGTCTTTGGTTTGGTAGGACCTTCGCACGAATTAACGCCTGAGCGTTTAGAAGGGCTGTTTAATGAGCCTTTTCAAGCTTCAGAACATGCGCTACAGGTTACCGCAACTTTTGGCTTATGCCACTTAACTGATTCCTCAGAGCAGGGCCTCACCATCTTAAAACATGTGTATATTGCTCTGAATAAGGCCAAGAAAAGTATTAGTCAGAGCTACCAGTATTATCAACCAGAAATGGAAGATGAAATGGCTGAGCGATTATCACTGCTGCGCAAACTGAGAAGTGATTTCAGTCGCGATAAACTTGAGTTATGGTATCAGCCGCAGGTATCGTTAAGCAGCAAACAAGTGGTAGGAATGGAGGCGTTGCTACGCTGGCCCATTGCTGATGGCAAATACATCTCGCCAGCAGTGTTTATTCCGCTGGCTGAGTATTCCGGTTTAATAGTAGAGATCGGCAGTTGGGTACTGGAGCAGGCGTGTCAGCAAATAAAGCATCTCGCGAAACAGGGCTTTAGTAACTTACGGATTGCCGTTAATGTGTCGATGCCACAATTTCGTAATCACCATTTTGTGCAAACGGTCATTGATTGTGTTAACCGTTACGATATCGATCCGGCGCTGTTAGAGTTAGAGATCACTGAGTCCGTCGTAATGGATGAACCTAAAATTGTCATCGATGCTCTGCAAAAACTTAAAAATGCCGGAATTAAAGTGGCGATTGATGATTTTGGTATAGGGTTCTCATCATTAAGTTACTTGCAGCAACTGCCGCTTGACCGGATTAAAGTTGACCGGGCTTTCGTGCGAGAGGTCACCGAACCTGCCGGAGAAGTTATCGCGCAGACGATCATTAATCTTGGCAAGCGGCTGGGGCTCTCTACTATTGCTGAGGGTGTGGAAACGGTAGCACAGCAGCAGGCTGTTGAAGCGATGGGCTGTGATGAAATGCAGGGTTTCTTATTTGCCAAGCCAATGCCTAACGCGGAATTGCTGGTATTTTTGGCAGACAAGAACACTAAAAAAACGGATTAAACGGTTCACTTGAAAAAAATAAAGCCGCTAAGCGGCTTTATTTTTTAGCAGAGCGTCAACGGATGTTATTTTTTTGCCCGTTCAAATGACGTTAAAATTTCAGCTTTCGCCGCTGCAGCATCGCCCCAGCCTTGTACTTTGACCCATTTGCCAGCTTCCAGCTCTTTATAGCGCTCGAAGAAATGTTGGATCTGCTGTTTTAACAGTTCAGGTACATCGTTGATGTCCTGAATATGGTCATACAGCTTAGTCAGCTTGCTAACAGGCACCGCAATAACTTTGGCATCTTCACCTGCTTCATCTGACATATTCAGTACACCTACCGGCCGACATTTAATTACGGCACCCGGCACCAATGGGTAGGGAGTAGGAACTAACACATCAACCGGGTCACCATCTAACGACAAGGTATTATTTACAAAGCCATAATTACAAGGATAAAACATCGGCGTTGACATAAAGCGGTCGACCCAGACGGTACCGGTGTCTTTATCTACTTCGTATTTAATCGGATCGGCATTAGCCGGGATTTCAATAATAACGTTAATTTCGTCCGGTAGGTTTTTACCTGCGGCTACGTCGCTTAAGCTCATACTGCTTCCTTTTTAATTAATTGATACTATGCCGGCTATTATAACTCCAGCCACAGAAATAACTATGCTTTGTGATAACCAATACAGGTTTCCACTTCATGTTTTGAGCCCAGAATAACCGCCACCCGCTGGTGAATATCAGCAGGTATAATCTCCATGATCCTCTGGTAGCCGGTAGAACTGACACCACCTGCTTGTTCTACCAGAAAGCTCATTGGATTGGCTTCATACATTAGTCGCAATTTATCTGGTTTTTGCGGATCTTTGGTATCGGTTGGGTAGGCGAAAATACCACCGCGGCACAATACCCGATGCACATCGCCCACCATCGCGGCTATCCAGCGCATATTAAAGTTTTTACCGCGGCTGCCGGTTTTACCCAGCAATAAATCGGCAATATACCGCTGCATCGGCTCTTGCCAGAAACGCTGGTTAGACATATTGATGGCGAACTCGGTGGTATATTTTGGAATGGCTGCCTGCTCTTCAGTCAGCAAAAAACCACCGTAAGTGTTGTCCAGCGTATATAAACGGGTACCATGACCGGTAGTCAGGGCCAGCATGGTCGAGGGGCCGTACAGCACATACCCGGCAGCAACCTGAGCGGTGCCCGGCTGCAAAAACAAACTGGCGTCGTCAGGGGCTTTGGTTGGATCAGCAGGTAAAATAGAAAAAATGGTGCCGATTAAACTGTTAATATCGGTATTTGAGGAGCCGTCTAACGGATCAAAGGTCACCAGATATTTTCCCTTAGGGTTACCGGCAACGATAGTATCCTCTTCTTCTGAGCTAATGGCTTTAACAACGCCAGTTTCCAGGATGACTTCTTTTAATAATTCATTGGCGATGACATCCAGTTTTTTTTGGGTTTCCCCTTGAATATTTTCGCCAAGGGTAGAACCTAATACACCTGCCAGTTCACCCTGACTGACCCGAAAAGCGATTTCGCGACAGGCAGCAAGAATAGTTTTAAGCAGGGCTATTAGATCAGGTTCTACTCCGTCCTGCTGCAGTACCGGGGAAATACGGCGCATTTTATTATTCCTTTTATTTGCTAGTGTAAAATTGTAGGGCAGCGCTATTTTAAAGAATTTATTGTTAAATTGCAGTTTTGATCGTAGTTTTATCTGTTTTTCTGATCCCAACGGGCCTGCGTAGCAGGAAATAACTGATGCATATTCATATTTTAGGTATTTGTGGCACTTTTATGGGCGGTATTGCCGCTATTGCCAAAGCACTGGGCCATCGGGTTACCGGCTCTGATCAAAATGTTTATCCGCCAATGAGCGACCAGTTAACGGAATTGGGTATTGGTTTGGTGCAGGGCTATGACAGCAGTCAGTTTAGCCCTGAACCGGACTTAGTTATCATTGGCAACGCACTGTCCCGTGGCAATGAGGCGGTGGAATATGTGCTTAGTCGCGGCCTGCGTTATACCTCTGGTCCACAGTGGTTGGCTGAGCAGGTATTGCAGGATCGTTGGGTGCTGGCGGTAGCAGGCACCCACGGTAAAACCACCACCAGCAGTATGCTGGCCTGGATTTTAGAAGCCGCTGGCTTGAAACCGGGTTTTTTAATTGGCGGTATTCCACAAAATTTTGATACCTCAGCCAGGCTGGGCGAGTCGCCATTTTTTGTGATTGAAGCTGATGAATATGACACTGCCTTTTTTGACAAACGCTCTAAGTTTGTCCACTACCGGCCAAGGACATTAGTCATTAATAATCTGGAGTTTGATCACGCCGACATTTTTCCGGATTTAGCGGCAATTCAACGCCAGTTTCATCATTTGCTTCGCATGGTGCCGGCAAATGGCCTGGTGCTCTCGCCGGAAGATACCAAGGCTGTCAGCCAGACCCTGGCAATGGGCTGCTGGAGTGAGCGGCAAAGCTATGGGCAAGACTGGCGGGCAGAGCTGATAAACAACGATGGCAGTGCGTTCAAACTGTTTTACAGGCAGCAGCTACAAGGCGAGCTGCACTGGCAATTAGGGGGCCAGCACAATGTTGATAATGCGGTGATGGCAATAGCGGCAGCGCGTCACGCCGGGGTGCCTGTAGCCGTTGCAATTGAGGCAATGGGCCAATTTGTTGCACCGAAAAGACGAATGGAGCTTAAAGCCGAGATTGCCGGCATTAAAGTGTACGACGATTTTGCCCATCACCCTACGGCCATAGCCACAACCTTACAGGGCGTGCGAAATAAAGTGGGCCAGGGCAGGTTGCTGGCCGTACTGGAACCGCGATCTAATACTATGCGCATGGGCGTGCACGAGGCGGCGTTACCCGTCTCGCTGGCGATTGCTGATCAGGTATATTTATACGAGCCGGCCAATGCCAACTGGTCACTCGATGCCCTTACCCGCAGCTTAAGCCCGAAAGCCGTTTTATCGCATGATCTTGAGGCGCTGGTCGGTTTGCTGGTCGAACAAGCGACAAAGGGTGATAACATCGTGATAATGAGTAATGGCGCTTTTGGCGGCATTCACGACAAGCTAATTCAGGCACTAGTGCAAAAATGGGAATAACTATGCGGGAAATAACCTTAGCCTTTACCGGCGCCTCTGGCGCACCTTATGGCTGGCGCTTGCTTGAACTTTTGCTGTTACAGGGTGTGCGGGTACATTTGCTTATCTCCAGTGCTGCCCGGGTGGTTTTTGCTACCGAGCACAATATTAAGTTAGCCGGCGCACCGGATAAATGTACCGAGCAGCTGCAGGCGCGGTTTAACTGCGGCGATGGACAGCTCACGGTATATGGTAAAGATGACTGGTTTTCGCCGGTAGCCTCAGGCTCTGCTGCTCCCAAACAAATGGTGATTTGCCCCTGTTCAACCGGCACTGTGGCAGCTATTGCCATGGGCGCCAGCGATAATCTGATTGAGCGTGCCGCCGATGTGGTGATTAAGGAAGGCGGCAAATTGATTTTGGTACCGCGGGAAAGTCCTTTGAGCGCTATTCACCTGGAAAATATGCTTAAACTGGCAAGGCTTGGCGTCACCATAATGCCGGCGGCGCCGGGCTTTTATCATCAACCGCAGCAAATCAGTGATTTAGTCGATTTTATGGTGGCACGTATATTGGACCAGCTGGGGCTTGAGCAACAGCTTACTGCCCGTTGGGGTTATGGTGGCGACCGCGCTACCAGTGGCAGCAATACCAATTCAGGAGAGCACGAGTGAGTCTGGCGTTAGATATTTCAGCACTTCATAAAGTGTATAAAAGTGGTACCGTTGCCCTTGGCGGTATTGATTTACAGGTAAAGCAGGGTGATTTTTTTGCCCTACTCGGCCCCAATGGTGCCGGTAAAAGCACCACTATTGGTGTCATAACCTCGCTGATCAATAAAAGTAGTGGTCAGGTCAGCGTATTTGGCTTTGATATCGACAGTCAGCTGGAGCAGGCTAAAAGTCAGCTTGGGTTGGTGCCGCAGGAATTTAACTTTAACCAGTTTGAAACTGTGCTGCAAATTGTCATGCATCAGGCAGGTTATTACGGTGTACCGAAAAAACTGGCTTTGGTTCGTGCTGAAAAATATCTGAGTCAGTTAGGGTTGTGGGATAAGCGTCATGCACGGGCCCGTGAGCTTTCAGGTGGTATGAAGCGACGGCTGATGATTGCCCGCGCCCTGATGCATGAACCTAAGTTGCTTATTTTAGACGAGCCCACGGCAGGCGTCGATATTGAATTGCGTCGTTCCATGTGGGAGTTTTTACGTACGATTAATAAAGCCGGGGTAACCATTATTCTAACTACCCATTATCTGGAAGAGGCCGAAATGCTCTGTCGGAATATTGCCATAATCGACAAAGGCCGGATTATTGAAAACACCAGTATGAAAGCGCTGTTAAACAAGCTGACCAATGAAACCTTTATTCTCGATCTGGACCAGAATCCAGCCAATATTACCCTGGATGATATTAGCTGGCGGACCTTAGATGAACACAGTATTGAAATTGATGTTGCGAAAAGCGAAGGCTTAAATCCGATTTTTGAGCAGCTGAGCAAGCAGCAGGTTAATGTATTATCAATGCGCAATAAAGCAAACCGACTGGAGGAGTTATTTGTGGCTCTGGTGGAAAGTGGTCGTGGGGAGGCAAACTAATGCGTGCCAGTTATCTAATTGCTCTGCAAAGTATTTTAAGCAAAGAGATTATCCGTTTTATGCGGATCTGGGTGCAAACTCTGGTGCCTCCGGCCATTACCATGAGCCTGTATTTTGTGATTTTTGGCAGTTTAATAGGTTCTCGTATCGGTGATATGGGTGGTTTCAGCTACATGGAGTTTATTGTCCCAGGCCTGATTATGATGGCTGTCATTACCAACTCTTATGCCAATGTGGCCTCATCGTTTTTCAGTGCCAAGTTTCAGCGTAATGTCGAAGAGTTGCTGGTGGCGCCAGTGCCCAATTATCTCATTGTGCTGGGCTATGTCGGGGGCGGTATGACCCGCGGCATTCTGGTCGGTTTAATTGTCACTATCCTGTCATTGTTTTTTGTTGATATCCACATCCATAATCTGGCTATTATTATTGTTACCGTAGTTTTAACGTCGATGTTGTTTGCGCTCGGTGGACTCATTAATGCTATTTACGCCAAAACGTTTGATGATATCAGCATTATCCCCACCTTTGTGCTGACGCCACTAACTTACCTCGGCGGGGTATTCTACTCGTTGCAGATGTTGCCCGGTTTCTGGCAAAACGTGGCGGCATTAAATCCAATCGTCTATATGGTCAATGCATTTCGCTTTGGTTTTCTTGGGTTTAGTGATGTCAGCCTGGTACTGGCGCTGACCGTTGTCATCAGTTTTATCGTGGTCATGTTTAGCTTTGCGTTGTATTTAATTAGCCGGGGGGTTGGCCTGCGAAGCTAGCCTTTGTGAAATTTTTGCAGACATCCAGCGGCAGTTACAGTAAAGTTGGGCCCTTTGTGCACAGCTGACTTATGGCTGTTGCTGTAGACCTGAAGTGGTAAACCTAAAGTGAGCCGGCGTATCGGCGCAGTGAGTAGCATAACGCATGACAGAACCGACAAAACGGCTGGCCGCCGCCTCTGAAGACGCACTTTGGCGTATTTTCACCGTACCAGAGGCACCGGACTCCACTCTTAGCATTATTGAACAGAACTTGTCGCAGAATCTGGCAGGCTTTCTGCGGGAAAGTATTGTCGCGCTGGAAAAACCGCTATGGCAAATCGAGCGGGATTTTCAGGCGCATCAAATTCCGTTGTCGCCGCAGTTTGTTTCTGACTACGCCGAAAGCATGATGCAAAAACTGGTGGCTCACTCCGTTCATACCGCTTCCCCCAGTTTTATTGGCCATATGACATCGGCCTTGCCGTATTTTGTGCTGCCGTTGTCAAAAATGATGGTGGGGCTGAACCAGAACCTGGTGAAAATTGAAACCTCCAAAGCCTTTACGCCGTTGGAGCGTCAGGTGCTGGGGATGATGCATCATTTGGTTTACAGTGAAAAAGACAGTTTTTACAAAAAATGGATGCACAGTGCCAACCACTCATTGGGCGCTTTTTGCTCCGGTGGCACGATTGCCAATATTACCGCGCTGTGGATTGCCCGTAACCGCCTGCTGAAAGCCGACGGTGATTTTAAAGGGATTGCCAAAGAAGGCTTGTTTCGGGCGTTAAAACATTATGGCTACGATGGTCTGGCGATAGTGGTATCGGAGCGCGGTCATTATTCACTGGGCAAAGCGGCTGATGTACTGGGTATCGGCCGTGACTATGTGGTGAGCGTGAAAACCGACGCCAACAATAAAGTTGATGTAGCCCAGATGCAGCAAACGCTGCTCCGCCTGCAAGAGCAAAATATTAAAGTGCTGGCCATAGTGGGGGTCGCCGGCACCACTGAGACCGGTAATATTGACCCTTTGGCTAGTCTTGCAGATTTAGCCGAACAGTTTCAATGTCATTTTCATGTTGATGCTGCCTGGGGCGGTGCCACCTTGCTCTCTGATCAATATCGTCATTTAATGAATGGTATTGAACGCGCTGATTCCGTAACGATTGATGCTCATAAGCAAATGTATGTACCGATGGGTGCGGGCATGGTGGTGTTTAAACACCCTTCATCAGCCCATGCGATTGAGCATCATGCAGAATATATTCTGCGTAAAGGCTCCAAAGATTTAGGTAGTCAGACCTTAGAGGGGTCACGCCCGGGTATGGCGATGCTGGTGCATGCCTGTTTGCAGGTAATTGGTCGCGATGGTTATGAAATTCTGATTAATCGCTCTTTAGAGAAAGCCCGCTATTTTGCGACGTTAATTGAGCATAATATTGATTTTGAGCTGATTACCGCCCCAGAATTATGTCTGCTTACCTACCGTTATGTGCCGGCGCAGGTGCAAAAAGCCATGGCTGTGGCCAACAGCGAACAGCGCCAGCAGTTTAATGACCTGCTAAACGGCCTGACCAAGTTTATCCAGAAACGCCAGCGCGAAGAGGGAAAGTCATTTGTCTCGCGTACCCGGTTAACTCCGGCCGCCTACGACCGCCAGGAAACCATCGTGTTTCGGGTAGTGCTGGCTAACCCGCTGACCACCGAGCAAATTCTGCATGATGTGCTGGTAGAGCAAGATCAAATCGCCCAGCAAAGCAAAGAGTTTTATCCTAAGTTACTGCAACTGGCCAAATCACTGACCAACTAACTAAATCAATCAAGGCGACTTTTAGAAAAAAATAGTGAAACGCATTCTGCTTTTTGTAAGCAGAATGCGTTCAGTTGCGGTTGCCACGGCATCGGTAACCTTGTGCTTAAGCTGGCTTATCAGTTGATCTGTGACACTTTTCTCGCATTTATGTTGTAAACTCATAATGAATTGCTATTGTCTGCATTGTTACGCAGCAAAAAGGCTTACCCAATTGAGGATCACCTATGCGGATTATATTATTAGTTATGTCGATGCTGTTATTAACCAGCTGCCAAAGTGCGTATTACTCGACCATGGAAAAAGTTGGCGTACACAAAAGAGACATTCTGGCCGATCGGGTAGATAAAGCCCAGGATGCCCAGCAGGATGCGCAGCAAGAGTTTAAATCGGCGCTGGAACAATTCAGTACCCTGATTAAGTTTGACGGTGGTGATTTACAAAAACAGTACGAACTGACAGATGAACAGTATCAAGCCTGTAATGAGGCTGCAGCCAATGTCTCAGAGCGGATAAATAGCATAGAGGATGTGGCTGAGGCTCTGTTTGATGAATGGCAGGAAGAGCTGGATATGTACAGCAACGCCAAACTAAAGCAGGACAGCGCCGCCAAGCTGAAATCGACTAAACGTCAATATCAGCAGTTGCTCAACACCATGCGCCAGGCAGAAGCATCAATGGCACCGGTACTGGATAGTCTGCGCGATAATAGCCTGTATCTGAAACATAATTTAAATGCCCAGGCTATTGGCGCGCTTCGCAACGAGTTTGCCAGTATTGAGCGGGATATTACCCTGCTAATTCGCAATATGAATAAAGCCATTAGTGAATCACAGCAGTTTATTGCTACGCTTAAACAATAACTGAATAAGTAGAGCGTTAGCGCAGTTGCGTCAATTAGTTATCCGTTAATTAGAACAGGAGAGTGTTATGTCTGGACAGGGATCAGGTGGTAATGTTATCGCTGCACTTTGCAATATTTTTATACCCGGCCTGGGGCAACTGGTGCAAGGCCGAATTTTGTCCGCCTTATTATTTTTTGTCATATGCGTGGTAGGTTATGCACTATGGTGGTTGATTATACCTGCCATTATCGCTGCAATTGCCCATTTATGGTCAATTATCGATGCCGCAAAGTTTCGCGCCAGAGTGTAATTGCCAGAGTCTGGTGGCCAGTGAGTTAACGAGGTTGCCTTTACCGGTTACTGCATTGACTCTGACCTTTTCTAAATAATCTAAAGAGCATCTATGACCTCGCCCCAAAGCATTATTATTTTGATCCTGTTGGTCACTGTTGCTATGTTTTTATGGGGCCGCTGGCGTCACGATATGATAGCTCTGGGGGCATTGCTGGCCTGCGTATTATGCGGCGTGATTGACCCTGCCATTGCTTTCAACGGTTTTGGCCATCCAGCGGTAATTACCGTGGCCTGTGTTTTAGTATTAAGCGCGGGTTTACAGCGTAGCGGTGCAGTGGATGTGCTGGCGCGTTTCGCGATGCCGAAAAAATCCGGACTTATGTTAAGCCTGGCGGCTCTGGTAGGCATTGGTGCGTTGCTGTCGGGCTTTATGAATAACGTAGGCGCCCTGGCGTTGTTGATGCCGGTAGCACTTCAGGTGGCGAACCGGCTGGAGGTACCACCGGGCCGGGTATTGATGCCGTTGGCGTTTGGCACCATCCTTGGCGGCATGACTACCCTGATTGGTACACCGCCTAATTTAATTGTCTCGGGCTTTCGGGCACAGCAGGGTAATAGTGCCGGTTTCGCTATGTTCGATTTTACCCCGGTAGGCCTTGCAGTGGCACTTACCGGTTGCGTTTTTGTGGTGCTGGCCTGGCGTTTTGTGCCAGCGCGTAAGCAGGCCGGTACTGAAGGTTTTGAAACAGGTGCCTATCTGACCGAGGCCCGGGTAACGGAAAAAAGTAAAATTGCAGATATGCGCTTGTACGACATTGAAAAAGAGTTTGATGACAGTGGAGCGCAAATTGTCGGATTGATCAGGAACAACGTTAAAATCAATGCACCCAGTGGTGGCCGGGTGATCCGGGGCGGTGACATTCTGGTGCTTGAAGCAGAAGTTGACTCGTTAGGAACCATACTCTCGACATTGGGGCTGGAGCTGGAGGAATCGAAAACCGTTGAGAAGCCTGCCAAGCCCGATAGCGAAAATGTGAAAACGGAGTCACGGGCTGCTAGCAGCAAAAATAGCCCGGAACTCAAATCGGCAGACAGCAAAGTTGTTGAAGCCAAAACAACAGAAAAATCGGCGGAGAGCAAGTCTTCGGAGAGTAAATCGCAGAACGCGGAAGATATTGTGTTGATGGAGCTGGTGGTGCGGCCCGAGTCCAACCTGCAAGGCCGCTCGGCAACCAATATTATGCTGCGATCGCGCTATAGTTTGAATTTGCTGGCTGTTTCCCGCGATGGCGGTCGTTCTAAGTCACGCCTGCGAAACTTCAGGATGCAAGCGGGTGATTTATTGCTGTTACAAGGCACCAGCGAGAGTGTTTTAGAGTTTGCCAGCGATTATGGCTGTGTGCCTCTGGCGAAAAGAGAGCTTAAAATACCGGATAAAAAACAGGCTGCCCTGGCCGGCATTATTATGTTTTTTGCGGTAGCAGGTGCCGCTTTTGGCTTGTTACCGGCGGCGATATCTTTTGCGCTAGGGGTATTGGCATCAATGATCTTTAAAACGGTGCCTCCGCGATCCGTCTACAGCAGCATCGATTGGCCGGTTATTGTGCTGCTGGCAGCACTAATCCCGGTAGCGGGTGCGATGGAGGCAACCGGCACTGCCGAGCTTATCGCCAGTGTGCTGATGAAATATGTTGCGCAGGGCAATGCCATCGTGGCGCTTGGAATGGTGCTGGTGATTACTATGTTTTTATCAGATTTAATGAATAACGCAGCAACGGCAGCCGTAATGTGTCCTATTGCCATTGGCACCGCAATGGCATTAGGGGTCAGTGCAGATTCATTTTTAATGGCGGTTGCCATCGGCGCGTCCTGTGCCTTTTTAACGCCAATAGGTCACCAGAACAATACTTTAATTCTTGGTCCGGGAGGTTTTAAATTCGGTGATTACTGGCGGCTGGGATTGCCGCTTGAAATTCTTGTAGTGGTGGTTGCCCTGCCGCTTCTTACGGTATACTGGCCGTTATGACGCTGGACATCGCCCTGGTGTTGCTGCTGTTAGCGGCTGCTCTGGTGCTGTTTGTCACCGAGTGGCTGCGGATGGACGTGGTGGCGTTGTTAATGCTATGCACCCTGGCGTTATTTGGCTTAGTGTCGCCTTCTGAGGCGGTCAGCGGTTTTAGCAACCCGGCGGTTATTACGGTCTGGGCCATGTTTATCATGAGTGAGGGCCTGACCCGGGCGGGTATTGCTGACAGTATCGGTCGGCGGGTTATTCGCTTTTCGGGGCAGAGCGAAACCCGGATGATCATCGTGATCATGCTGGTGGCGGGTTTGTTATCAGCTTTTATGAGTAATATTGGGGTTGTTGCCCTGTTACTTCCTGTCACGGTTGAAGCGGCCCGGCGCTGCGGTATCTCGCCAGCTAAAGTGCTGATGCCAATGGCTTTTGGTGCCATGTTAGGCGGCTTATTAACGTTAATTGGTACGCCGCCGAATTTGCTGGTTAGTATTGCATTGGAAAAGACTAACCAACCTGGTTTTCAGCTTTTTGATTTTGCCCTGATTGGCCTGCCCATTTTACTGGCAGGTACCCTGTTTGTTGCTTTTATTGGTCGGCATTTTTTACCAGATACCGACCCGGGTCGTGCCAGCCTCGCTGGCAGTCGTAACCTCAGTGATCAATACGGATTGCAGGAACGGATATTTGCCCTGCGTCTGCCTGATCCCTCATTACTGGCAGGCAGGACGCTGGAGGAGTCGGGACTGATTAATACTGTTGGCCTGATGGTAATCGCCCTGACCCGTGGCAAGGAAACCTTTACCCTGCCATCACGCCATACGGTGTTAAAAGCAGGCGATATTGTGCTGGCGCAAGGTAAATTTAACCGCTTTGAAAGGCTGCGCAGCTGGAACTCCTTAACCATTGAACGTGAAGCACCGATGCTGCACGAAAAGCTATTGGCAGCCAGCGGTCTGGCTGAGTTGGAAGTGGCTGCAGATGGCCCGCTAGCTGATGAAGTGCTGGAACATCACCGCTTTCGTGAAAATTATCAGCTGAACGTATTGGCCGTTAAGCGGCCAGGTAAAACGCTTTATACCCGGTTGGCCGATTTATCGCTGGCCGCCGGTGATAAGATCCTGGTGCAGGGGAGTCGCAGCGCGCTTGAAGCAATGCCAAAGCAGGAAGCGTTCAGCAGCGTAACGCCGTTAAGTGCAGATGATGTGAAACGGCAATATAAACTTGAAGAGCGGCTGTTTGTGCTGGGTTTACCTGCCAACAGCCCGCTGGTTGACAGCACTTTTGCAGACAACCGCTTGGGTGATGCGTTTGATTTTCGGCTGCTAGGTCTGTTTCGCCATGGCGAGATTATTCAGCAATTTAGCTCTGATGACAAGTTGGAAGCAGG
Organism: Arsukibacterium sp.; assembly: GCF_041616895.1. Lineage (GTDB taxonomy): Bacteria > Pseudomonadota > Gammaproteobacteria > Enterobacterales > Alteromonadaceae > Alishewanella. The sequence continues at coordinate 5,267 of NZ_JBFJPY010000031.1, read as the reverse complement.
GGATTTGCTGTTGATCCAGGGCCGGGAAGAAGATCTGGATATCTTACGGGGTTTTAAAGAGTTAGAGCGGCTGGATGATATGTCACCATATCTCGATTTACTGGCTAAAGGTAAATTAGAGTTAGTGGAGGCCACGTTGCACCCGCGCAGTAAATACATAGGTCAGAGCGTCAATGCACTGCAACTTGATAAACGCTACAAAGTAGAGGTCGCTGCTATTTGGCGTGAGGGGCGCTCTTATCGTTCGGCCCTTGGTAGTATGTTATTGCAGGCCGGTGACGCATTGTTAATTGTGGGCCCGCGTTCGCGCCTGGCGAAGTTAACCGATAGCGAGCATTTAATCGTGATGAATCCGGTGCAGGTAAAACCGGTTAATGCCAGCAAAGCGCCGCTGGCGGCTGGCCTGATTGGCTTGATGGTATTGCTGACGGTAACGGGCATGTTACCGGTTTATTTAGCCGCTATTCTGGCTGCAACGTTAATGATTGCCAGCCGTTGCCTTAGTATGGAGCAAGCCTATGCGGCCATTGACTGGCGCTCTATTTTTCTTATTGCCGGCATGCTGCCGTTAGGTCTTGCCATGCAACACTCTGGGGCGGCGGCCTGGCTGGCTGGCGGGGTGCAGTCAGGGTTGGGTCAATATGGCCCGCTGGCGGTTATGGCGGGCTTATATCTGTTCACGGCGCTGGGAACGCTGGTTATCCCCACGGTGGCACTGGTGCTGATTATGGCGCCTATTGGCCTGTTGCTTAGCACAGCATTGGGGGTGAATGGCCAAAGCGCGATGATGGTAGTGGCGATCGCAGCTACCAGTCTGGCCAGTCCGGTGTCGCATGCCGCCAACACCCTGGTAATGGGCCCTGGCGGCTATCGGTTTGTCGACTATTTAAAAGTGGGCGGGCCTTTAAGCCTGTTGCTGTTTGCTATTACCATGGCCTTACTGCCGTTATTCTGGCCACTCACCGCGGGTTAGGGCCAGCCAGGGTTACCACATACTTTTTAACACGTTGTCTTTACGAACAAAATGATGGTGCAGCGCCGCGCCAACGTGCAGCAATATCATGCCAATAAGGGCTATTGCCAGCCAGCCGTGCAGTTCCCGAAACAGCGCATAATTGTGAATATCAACCTGCAGTGCAGCCGGCAACCGGAACCAGCCAAACACCTCTATCGGCCTGCCAGCAAAATACTGCATTAAATAGCCGGAAAGCGGCATCGCAAACAGCAAGCCATACAGTAGCCAGTGGGAGGCTTTTGCCCCCCATTGTTGTGCCGCAGATAAGTCACTTGGCAGCGGTGGTAGCCTGTGACGCAAGCGGTTTATCAGTCTGGCCGTCACCAGTATGATGGCGATGACGCCAAAGGCTTTGTGGACGGTTAGTAAAGTGAGTTGCCAGGGTTGGAGTGAGGTAATCATTAATAAGCCTGCCGCCAGCATAGAAACCACCAGTGCTGCCATACCCCAGTGAAACAGCCGCATAGAAAGTGAAAACCGCTCTGAGTTAGTGGTTTGTAAGTTAGTCATTATTACTGCCCTCTAATGCGCCATGTAATTGCTCTTTTGCCCGGCGTCGGTAAGACTCAGCATAAGCTGCAGAGCGAGCCCGTAGAATCGGATCGGCCGTTGCAGTAATACCAGAAGGTAAAACTAAGGGGTCAAAGTTTATGGCATGACAGTCGCCTTCCAGCTGCGCTGTAGTGCCGGTAAGTACTATTTGCCCAGCGTTGATCTGCTGGCGACTCGCTGGCCATGCCTTAGTTGGGTTAGTTTCATCATCTGTCGGCTCTGCCAGGGTAAATACCCAGTCAAACACAACTGGCGTTGCTGCAATCCGGGAGCTTATTTCCTGTTGCAGCGCATCATCGCCCTTTAAATCGGTTGTAGCGACGGAAACCGTCGGTTGCATCGCCCAGCGCACCGCATGCTGCTCACCATTGGCGTTAACAAGGAAAAAGGCATTAATGCTGTGATAGGTTTCAGCGGCAAAGCTGCCGCTTGGTTGGTACTGGCCGGCCCAGGCTAAAAACTCGCTACTCTCGGGGTGTTCCGCCAGGAATTGTTTTATTGCGGCGCCTCCTGCCTGGATAGCCTTAATCTGCTGATAAAAGGTGTGCGGATCAGCGACTGCCATGACAGGAGGGGTGTTCATTGCCAGGCGCCATTGTTCAGTACGGCTAAGGGTAAAACTTAACGCCAGACTGCGCACTGGCGCCTTTAAATCGGGTGCGGTAGGATTATTGCCGGCAATAGACAAACGACCAGTAAAAGGCGTAGTCCCCGTCTTAAACAAGCTTGTCTTGGAATACTCTGCTAAGTTGCCGTTAGCCCGAAATTCACCCGTCACACAGATGCCTTTAGCATGCGCGCGCCTAAAACCGGCGAAGCTTGAGTTACCTTGCTGCAAGTCGACAAATTGCTGCGCTGAGACCTGAGGTGGCGCATCAGCGGTCAGGCCTGCCGTAGGTGCCAGCAATAGTGCAAAATACAAATATTTCATGTGACCGTCCTCACTATCGGTAATAATTTCATTTGCAGGAAGTCGCTGAAATTACTATAGCCGACATTGACCGGAGTAATGCGTAATTACTTTCAGCAATTTGCGCAGCGTAATAGCTAAGTTAGCCTAATACTAACGTGAAGCATTAAACTTGTACCGTTAGACACTAATTTACGCTAACGTAGATAGCGGTAATCACGATCGCCTCCGTCCATGCCACGCTAATAAATTGAGGAAAAGATGCATTTACCCACTGTTGTTATGGTAGCGCTAGTCATTAACCTTATTGTTGGCGCGTATCTGTACCTTCTTTATCGACGCAAACCCAAAGATCGCTGTTTTAAACTCTGGTCGTATTCCTGCTTCTGTTTTGTGGCAGGCGCCGGTTTAGTGGTATTGCGTGCTTACCCTATTTCTGACTTCTTAACTTATTTCATTGCTGACTGCTTGTTGCTGTTAGCGCCAGTTTATGTGCTGGCGGGGCTGGTTCAGTTCTCCCGTTTTCGTTATACCCGGCATCGCCGTCAACTTGCGGTTGGTGCACTGTTGTTGGCTATCATCACCTTTTTGCTCAGCTATCAGCAGCCGGGTATATTAAGTTTACTGGTATCAGTGGCTATTGCGCTGGCATTTAGCTTGTGCGCTCACTTATTGCATAAATCGATTATTACCGAACCGATGTTTACCCGAACCCTGCAAACCGTGTTTTTGCTGCATGCTTTAGTGATGCTGCTACAGGCCATTCTGATTATAGATAATTGGGCGCACCTCAATATTCATGGTTTACCAGAAACATCAGTTTACACCCTACTGAGCCATATTCTGCTGACCACTCTCACTGCATTACTTTTACCGTGGTTAAGTTTTCTAAAACTGGAGCGTAAACTCACGCTTAAATCGCAACGGGATGGTTTAACCCGCCTGGCTAATCGCGAGCATTTTTTCAATCAGCTTGACCGCTACTGGCAGCAGCACCCATCAGTACCCGCCGTATTTATGATGATTGATATCGACTTTTTTAAAACAGTGAATGATACCTTTGGCCATGCACTGGGTGATCGGGCTATTGCTTCGGTAGCCAGGCTGCTCTCAAAACAGTTACGCAGCAATGACATTATTGGTCGGATTGGTGGCGAGGAATATGCTGCGCTATTAATTGATATTGATCAGCAAACTGCACTACAAATTGGCCAGCGTTTATGTCAGCAGGTAGCCTCGCAGTTAAAGTTTATTGAAGAGAAAAAAGTTGAGCTGACAATCAGTATTGGCTTAGTAGAGGTTATTCCAGCCCAGCACGGCCATAAGATCGCTTTTAAAGCGGCTGACGAAGCGCTGTATACCAGTAAGCAGGCTGGTAGAAATACCGTTACGCTGGGAAGCATTTCTGCAGGATGACATCAGTAAAGAGGGGGATTTAAGACCGTATGGCTACCACAACCCCAATTGCGCCTGCTGTTTTCCTGGCCATGGAGCCAATACAGAATGGGGTTGTTGTAAATCGACTGCAAACTGACGGCATAGTTGCGGTGCCAGGGTATTGTCCGGGGTGTGGAAGAAACAGTAAGGGGTTTTCCCCTCGGTCAGCCAGTTGTTAATTTTAGCAAGCCAGGGCGTATAGAACTGGCGGTTTAGCTCCATATCATCTGTGCCGATAAAACGAAGCATTGGCCGGTCGCTCAGGCAAATGGCATGCACCGGTAAGCGTGGTTTTTTAGCCTGTGCATCTAGCAAGGCCGGGCTGCTGGCCGATACTGAAAATAGCGCCCGGCTATCGAATACTACCCGCTCGGCAGCAAACTGTTGTAATAAGCGATTAAGCGCCAGCTCGTGCTCAGCCTTATCAAAAAAAGCCGGATGTCTTACCTCTATGGCCAGTGGTATTTTACCGCTGAATAGCTCAAGCACAGTGGTTAATTGCCCCAGTATTGACGGGCTTGCTGATGCCGGCAGCTGTAAGTGAATTAAACCAATAAAACGGTGCACCGGGGAAAAGTACTGCCACCAGCTAAGCAGAGCATTTTGATCCAACTCAGTGAGTTGATGACTAAAGCGACGGGGTACTTTAAATACAAATCGGAAATGCGCAGGCAGCTGCTCTGCCCAGCGCTCAAGTTGGTTAGTGGCAGGATCAGCATAAAAGCTGGTATTACCTTCCACGCTGTTAAAGTACCGGCTATAACCGGCTAAAAACTGATTACTGTTAAGATCATCAGCAAACAGGCTGCCTTTCCAGCGGCTGTTTGCCCACATCGGACAACCCAGGTAAACCTGGTTATAGGGCACGTTTACAGCTCCAGGTTGTCAATCAGTCGGGTGCTGCCCAGTCTGGCAGCGGCCAAAATCACTTTGGGTTCGCTGGGTAAGGTAGCCAGCGCCAGGCTGTGTTGGTTGCTGATATTAACGTAATCAGGCACAAAGCCTGCTGCAGTAAGCTGCGTTTTCGCATGTTGTTCCAGCATCCGGTAATCGTGGTTATCCGCGGCGACTTCGGCTTTAAGTTGCTGCAGTATTTGATACAACGCCGGTGCTTTAGCGCGCTGTTCAGCGGTTAAGTAGCCATTGCGTGAACTCAGTGCCAGGCCATCGCTGGCACGCTCGGTTGCTACGTCAATAATCTGGATGGGCAAAGACAAATCAAGCACCATCTGGCGGATAATTGCCAGTTGCTGGAAGTCTTTTTTACCAAAGCAGGCAACATCAGGCTGCACCAAATTAAACAGCTTACAGACGATGGTCGACACGCCGCGAAAATGGCCGGGGCGGTTGGCG
>NZ_JBFJPY010000030.1:0-32802 GCF_041616895.1 Arsukibacterium sp. | reverse complement strand
GAGTACTCCAACGCTTGGAGAAATTTTTTCGCTGAATTTAGAGATGAATCAACTAATGAAATAAATGCAATTGCTAAATGTTTTATAAAAAATGTCGATGGCGTAACGCTGTCTGATGCTAATTCATTAGTTGCGCTAATTCGAATATGTATCCGGGAAGAATGCTCTCAAATTGATCCACATATGCTTGATCAAATAATTTCGGTATATGCGAAGTCATATGCAAACAGAAGAGAAGCGATAGATACTGAATTACAACTTGGAAATATTGATGAAGCTCTGTCAAAAGGAATCCATGATGCGTGTCTTGAAAAAAACAATGCTATCCTTCCTATTGAAATAGCGATTGATAAGTTATTTCATAGCAAATATCAGTACAAATATGTAGCTGCAGCATCGACTGCCAGTGTTGAGCAATTCTGTGAGTTCTTTTTATCCGAAAAGGTTAAAAGTGAAGGTACAAGGTACTACATAGGCGAAGTTTTAAGTTTTGAAAATTACAGTGGTCACAATTCTGAATTTTTTAAAATTGTTCACGGTAAAGCCAAAGCAGCACTTGAAAAAATTGCTGAACGAAGTGTTGGTAACAAATTTATACTAGGTCGATTCGGGTTATAAAAAAGGCCGCTACGCGGCCTTTTTACAGTTAAAGCAGATGTTTAGTGTCTAAAATGGCGAACGCCGGTAAACACCATGGCCATGCCGTGTTCATCGGCGGCGGCGATAACTTCAGCGTCGCGCATTGAACCACCTGGCTGAATTACCGCAGTAATGCCAGCGGCAGCAGCGGCGTCGATACCATCGCGAAACGGGAAGAAGGCATCTGAGGCCATGACTGAGCCTTTTACTTCTAAGTTCTCGTCAGCGGCTTTGATACCGGCAATTTTCGCACTGTACACCCGGCTCATCTGGCCGGCGCCGACGCCAATCGTCATGCTGTCTTTGACGTAAACAATGGCGTTCGATTTAACGAACTTAGCCACTTTCCAGCAGAACAGTAAGTCTGTTAATTCCTGCTCAGTAGGCTGGCGTTTAGTCACGACTTTTAAATCAGCTGCAGTCACTCTGGCCTGATCTCGGTCTTGCAGCAACATACCGCCATTAACTTGCTTCATATCCAGCGCTGAAGCGCTAACGCTGAACTCGCCACATACCAGTAAGCGTACATTTGGCTTAGTGCCAACTATGGCAACTGCTGCGTCAGTAGCAGCAGGGGCAATAATCACTTCGACAAACTGACGGCTGACAATTTCTTTGGCTGTCGTTTCGTCCAGTTCGCGGTTAAAGGCGATAATGCCGCCAAACGCCGACGTTGGGTCGGTCTGATAGGCGCGGTTGTAGGCATTAAGAATCGAATCACCAATAGCGACGCCACATGGGTTAGCATGCTTAACGATAACGCAGGCGGGTTCACTGAATTCTTTTACACACTCCAGTGCCGCATCGGTATCAGCAATATTGTTATACGATAGTGCCTTGCCTTGCAGCTGAGTAGCGGTTGCGACTGAGGCTTCAGTGGCACCATCCTGTACATAAAACGCGGCGCTCTGATGGCTGTTCTCACCGTAACGCAAGTCTTGTTTCTTCACAAACTGGCTGTTAAAGGTACGTGGAAATTTAGTGACCGGCGCGGTAGGCGTGTCGTAGGCTGGCAACATGGCGCCAAAGTAGTTGGCAATCATACCATCGTACTGGGCGGTATGCTCAAAGGCACTGATCGCCAGGCTAAAACGGGTAGCATGAGTGGTAGCCCCATTGTTTGCATGCATGTCAGCCAGTACCGTGTCGTAGTCACTGGCATTAACCACGATGGTCACATCTTTGTGGTTTTTGGCTGCTGCGCGCACCATCGTCGGGCCGCCGATATCGATATTTTCTACCGCGTCTTCCAGGGTGCAGCCTGGCTTGGCTACAGTGCTGGCAAAAGGATACAGGTTTACCACAACCAGGTCGATTGGGCCGATGTTATTCGCCGTCATAACATCTTCGTCTACGCCACGCCGCGCCAGAATACCGCCATGAATTTTCGGATGCAGGGTCTTTACCCGGCCATCCATGATTTCCGGGTGGCCGGTATAGTCAGACACTTCAGTAACGTTTATACCTTGTTCAGCGAGTAGTTTGGCGGTGCCGCCGGTAGACAAAATATCAACTTGTTGGGCCGCCAGGGCACGGGCAAACTCAACGATACCGGTTTTATCAGACACACTTAACAGTGCGCGGCGAATGGGGCGTAGTGTTGTCATGCTTTAATTCTCTTGTCGCTTACAGAAATCAGATTTTAACTTATCCAATAAAAAAGCACCCGAAGGTGCTTAGTGGCGAGGCCGGAGCCCCGCAGTGGCATTAACTCATGCCGTATTGTTTCAGCTTCTTACGTAGTGTACCGCGGTTAATGCCCATCAGGTTGGCTGCGCGGGTCTGGTTGCCGCGGGTGTATTTCATCACCTCTTCCAGTAACGGCCGCTCTAATTCGGACAAAACCAGTTCGTACAGGTCATCAACATCTTGACCGTTTAACTGTTGCAGGTAGTTAGCAACGGCTTTTTGAACCGCGTTGCTTAACGCCTGGGGCTTTTCCTGAGTTTGGACATGGGCATTAGTAATAAATGGCGAAGTAACGTTCGAATTAAACATTGCTTTTCTCTTTTACGTTAGGTTGCTGCTAGTTGATAAAAATAGTCATTTAATGCTTGGAACTGGCGCTCTGCCTGCTCAATAGCATTGAATTCGCTGCGAAACACACCCTGGGCATCATGCTCAGCTAAATACCAGCCAACGTGCTTACGAGCTATTTTAGGTCCCAAATGTACGCCATATAACTGATGTAAGCCCTGCACATGCTCCAGCATGATTTGCTGCACTTCAGCTATTGCCGGTGCAGCCAGTTTTTCACCTGTCGCCAGGTAATGGACCACTTCCCTGAAAATCCAGGGGCGCCCCTGTGCCGCCCTGCCAATCATGATGGCGTCGGCACCGGTATAATTGAGCACATATTGTGCTTTTTCCGGCGTTGTAATATCGCCATTGGCAATGACCGGTAATGACACTGCCTGCTTAATGGCTTTAATCGTGTCGTACTCGGCTTCGCCTTTATACATACAGGCTTTGGTGCGGCCATGCACCGCCAAAGCCTGAATGCCATTATCCTGTGCTATACGGGCAATCTGTACACCGTTCCGGTGCTGCGGATCCCAGCCGGTGCGAATTTTCAGGGTTACCGGCACTTTCACGGCATCGACTACCGCGCAAATAATCTGCTCGACCAGCTGCGGATATTGCAACAAAGCTGAGCCTGCCAGTTTTTTATTTACCTTTTTCGCCGGACAGCCCATATTGATATCAATAATATCGGCGCCGATGTCAACATTGTACTGTGCGGCTGCGGCCATTTGCGCTGGATCGCTGCCGGCAATTTGTACCGAGCGAATGCCTGATTCCTGACGGTGGCCCATCCGGTTTTGCGACTTTTCGCTCTGCCAGACCTGCGGATTGCTTGATAGCATTTCAGATACAGCTAAAGCTGCACCAAACCGTCTGCAAAGCTCACGAAAAGTGTGATCTGTCACTCCGGCCATCGGTGCGCAGATTACGTTGTTCGCTAACTTATAAGGTCCTATACGCACCATGTATTCCAAGGCTCTACCCGTAAGGGGCGCTAAGTTTACGGATTTTTGCCAACAAAGCAAAGGTTATTATTTAAACAAAATTGCATTTAATATGGCCTTTGAGGGATTGACATTCGCTAAAAGGCTGAAAAGGCGTGTTTTCCTGTTACAGCCAAGCCGTAAACAACGGCCTGACTAAAAAGATAATTGTAAGGCTGTTTATTTTGTCACCAGTTACAAAGTCGTTTAAGCGGTATTTTTCCGGGCGCTTAACCTTACCCATTCGTCTTGTTCTGCTATCGGCTCAAAACTAAATTCGTGCTGATAGGCAGCGATAACACTCTGGGCCTGACTTTGTAAAATACCTGACAACGCCAGTAAACCTCCGGGTTTCACATAGCCACTGATTATCTGACTTAGCTCGGCAAGCGGGCCTGCCAGAATATTGGCGACCACCACATCGGCCTGTAGCTGAGGTTGATCTTTTGGCAAATACAGCTCTATCTGACCACTGACATTATTGCGCGCTGCGTTGGCGGTGCTGGCTTCTATTGCCTGGGGATCGATATCAATGCCAACCACCCGTTTTGCACCCAGTTTCAGCGCCGCGATGCCTAAAATACCCGAGCCACAACCAAAATCGACCACGGTTTGATCGCTCTGGATGTGCTGATCCAGCCATTGCATACATAGCGCCGTCGTAGGGTGGGTGCCGGTACCAAAGGCGAGGCCAGGGTCAAGCATCACATTAACGGCGGTTGGGTCCGGAATATCCCGCCAACTGGGGCATACCCAAAGGCGCTTACCAAACTTTATCGGATGAAAGTTATCCATCCATTCCCGCTCCCAGTCTTTGTCTTCCAGCTGTTCCAGCTTGTAGTCGAGCCGGTCTTTGAAAAAGGCCACCTTTTGCAGTTTCTCAAGCACGCTGTCCATCGGATATTCTGCATCAAACAGGCCGACCACCACGGTATGGGTCCAGTAGATGACCTCGCCTGGCATGGGTTCATAAATCGGCGTGTCGTGGGCATCGACAAAACTAACAGCCTGCGCACCCCAGCCTTGCAGCATATCACTGACTTGCTCGGCTTTATCTTCAGTGGTGCTGATACGTAGTTGGATCCAGGGCATGGTGACTCTCTTGCGGTAATTTTGGCGCATTATAGCAAAAAGGCCGCAATTGCGGCCTTTATTCGACTACTAAGCTGATAAAACGACGCTTATTTCATCCCCAGCTTTTTTTCCAGGTAATGAATGTTGGTACCACCTTTGCAAAACTCAACATCGCGCATAATGTCTTTATGCAGCGGAATATTGGTTTTAATACCTTCAACCAATAACTCGTCAAGCGCATTGCGCATACGGGCGATAGCGATTTCACGACTTTCACCATAAGTAATCAGCTTACCGACCATGGAGTCGTAGTTTGGCGGTACCGTGTAATCGGCATAAATGTGCGAATCCCAGCGCACGCCATTGCCTCCAGCCGGGTGAAAACGGGTGATCTTACCCGGGGACGGCATAAAGGTTACCGGATCTTCAGCATTAATCCGACATTCCACCGCATGGCCGCGAATGACAATATCTTGCTGGGTCAGGGTTAACGGCATGCCGGACGCTACCCGCAGTTGCTCTTTAATTAAGTCAACTCCGCTAATCATTTCGGTAACCGGGTGTTCTACCTGAATACGGGTGTTCATCTCAATAAAGAAGAACTCGCCGTTTTCAAACAGAAACTCGAAGGTGCCGGCACCGCGATAGTTCATCACTTTACAGGCGTCAACACAGCGGCCGCCGATAAAAGCCCGCAGTTCCGGGGTAATGCCCGGTGCCGGTGCTTCTTCGACCACTTTCTGATGGCGGCGCTGCATCGAGCAATCACGCTCGCCTAAATGAATGGCGTTACCCTGGCCATCTGCCAATACCTGAATTTCGATATGACGCGGATTTTCCAGGAATTTTTCCATGTAAACCATGTCATTACCAAAAGCAGCCTTGGCTTCAGCTTTGGTCATTTCGATAGAACTAATCAGTTCTTCTTCGCTGCGCACAACTCGCATACCACGACCACCGCCACCGCCAGCGGCTTTGACGATAATCGGGTAGCCGATACGTTTGGCAATTTTTTTGCTGGTATCTGCGTCATCCCCGACGGCACCATCAGACCCCGGTACGCAGGGTACTCCGGCTTTTTTCATCGCCTCGATAGCAGACACCTTATCGCCCATCAGGCGGATGGAGTCAGGGTGAGGCCCGATAAACACCAAGCCGCTCTCTTCTACTTGCTGAGCAAAATCGGCGCGCTCTGCTAAAAAGCCGTAACCCGGATGAATCGCCTGGGCGTTTGTTACTTCAGTCGCAGCAATCAGCGCCGGAATATTTAAATAGCTTTGGGGAGACGGTGCCGGGCCTATACAAATGGTTTCATCAGCCAGCAACACATGCTTGAGGTTGCGGTCTACGGTAGAGTGCACCGCAACCGTTTTGATACCGAGTTCTTTGCAGGCACGCAAAATGCGCAGTGCAATTTCACCCCGGTTGGCAATTAATACTTTTTCTAGCATCGGTCAGCCTTTTCGGTTATTCGAGAATAAATAACGGCTGATCAAATTCGACCGGATCGCCGTTTTCAACCAGAATTTCTTTTACCACGCCTGCTTTGTCAGACTGGATTTGGTTCATCATTTTCATGGCTTCAACAATACACAGCGTATCACCCACTTTGACCGTCTGACCTACTTCGACAAAAGCTTTGGAAGTAGGCGAGGCCGCGCGGTAAAACGAGCCAACCATCGGTGACTTAACAACCTGGCCGGTAGCAGCAGGTTTGGCCGGCTCAGCCGCTACTGCAGCAGGTGCTGCGGCCGGTGCCGGTGCTTGCATTTGAGGCTGAGCATATTGCATTGGTTGCATCGGCGCGTAATGTTGCACCGGGCTGTTACGGCTGATCCGAACTGATTCTTCACCTTCAGTAATTTCCAGCTCAGAAATGCCAGACTCTTCCAGCAGTTCAATTAATTTTTTAATTTTTCTAATATCCATGTCTGTCGCCTGATGTTAGTTAATTTGCTAGTTAATGTTCGGTTGTTTGTAAGGCTGATACCGCTGCGTCCAGCGCATAGTGGTAACCTTTGGCGCCAAAGCCGCAGATCACCCCTCGGGCGATATCAGCCAAATAAGAATGTCGCCGGAAGGCTTCCCGGGCATGTACGTTGGATAAATGAACTTCGATAAAGGGGATGGCCACCGCCAGCAGCGCATCGCGAATAGCCACACTAGTATGAGTAAAAGCACCGGGATTAATTAAAATAAAATCCTGTTGGCCAAGACTCTGCTGAATTGCATTAATAAGCTCATGCTCGGCGTTCGACTGAATATGACTAAGGCTGACATTATGTTCAGCAGCTTGTGATTCCAGTTCAGAAACGATCTCGCTCAGGCTGGCAGCGCCATATACCCCAGGCTCGCGTACACCAAGCATGTTCAGGTTTGGACCATTTATCAATAAAATTCGGTATTTTGCCGCCATTTGCACTGTATTTCCGCTAAATGTAATAAATAAGCAGTATCTTACGAAAGGTAGCGTTAAAATGCACCTGTTTGCTTATTTCGCCACATTGCCGCGCCCCTTTATCACCAGATAAGCGCCTATTATAGTGAATTCGTGACAAATGGCAGCAAAATACTGGTCTTATCAGCCAGAGGGGCAGAATGAAGTCAGGCGCAAAGCGCTTTGAAGCAGGGAAAAGCGGTAGGCCAGGCACCTGCAATAAGCAGGCGAACCTGGCCATGACAGGGCTATTGTGCGCTGGTAAGGGCCGCCAGATGCTCAGCAAACGGGGTAGCGGCCATAAACCCGGTGACTCTGGCGCTGGTTAATTCCTCGCCTTGCGGGCTGAAAAACAATAAAGTAGGTAAACCCAGCACTTGATAGTGATTTAACAGTTTCTCATCAGAGCGGCTCATCTTGGTGACGTCAATCTTAATCAAACGCATGGAACTGGTCTGGGCCTGCACTTGTGCTGCCGGAAAAGTAAACTTTTCAAACTCCTTACAGGCAACGCACCATTCAGCATAAAGATCGACCAATGTGTACTGGTTGGCAGCCTTAGCCTCGGCCAATTGCTGCTCCAACCCTGCTAAATCATCTACGAGAATAAATGTGCCTGCAGTGGAGGTATCCGCATTGTTAACATTAGCGACTGCGGCGCTGGTGTTCTGAGCAGGGCTAAAATAGTGCCAGTTGAAAAACACGGTGGCCAGCAGTAACACCTGAGCAGACACTAACAAGCTGGCTTTGGTTGTGCTGCCCTGCTGTTCAAACAACAGTTTAAATAAGTAACCACTGACCAGCAAGCCAAGTAAGGATGCCAGCAACACAATTTGCCAGAACGGCAGAATACGCTCCAGCAGAATGATGGGCACCAGCAACAGGACAAATCCAAAGGCAGATTTGACAATATTCATCCAGGCGCCGGCTTTAGGTAACAACTTACCGCCCGATGTACCCAGTAAGATCAGTGGTATACCCATCCCCAGGCTGAGAATATACAGAGTTAGTGCGCCAAGCATCAGGTCACCACTTTGTGCGACATACATTAATGCGGCTGATAATGGCGCCGTGGTACAGGGCGAAGCAATCAAGCCAGACAGCGCGCCCATGACAAACGCGCCTTTTAAGCTACCACCTTGCTGCTTATTGCTAATGGCGCTGACTTTGGCCTGCCAACTGGCGGGCAACTGAAAGTTAAATATGCCAAACATAGCCAGCGCTAATAGTACAAAAATCACAGCGGCAACAATTAACACGGCAGGGTGTTGCATCCAGGCCTGAAACTTTACGCCTAAACTGGCCACTACCAGCCCCAGTGCCGAATACGTTAGCGCCATACCCTGCACATAGCTAAACGACAACCCAAAGGCACGGCCGGTGCTCAGTTGTTTGCCCTGACCGACAATAATACTGCTTAAAATAGGATACATAGGGAACACACAAGGCGTAAACGCCAGCCCCAGCCCTAACAGAAAAAACACCCCCATATTAAGCCATACCGAGCCGCTGCTAAGGCGCTCAGCAAGGCCATACTGACTGGATGTCGGGGTACTTGCTTTTTCAACTGTTGCGGAAGCATTATCATTTTCTGCAGGTGCTGTTGAATCTCGTGGCACTGAAAGCGGTATTTCTTCGTTAATGGGCGGATAACACAGGCCTGCTTTAGCGCAGCCCATATATTGGATCCGCAAAAAAGCGTCTTCGCTGATATCAGATAGTGGTATTTTCAGGGTAAGCTGATGGAAATAGACTTCAGACACCCCAAAGAACTCATCTTCAATTTGCATACTGGCCGGGTAAGTCGGGTGAGAAAAACTGACGGCCACACCACCATATTTAAATTTGTCACGATAAATGTAATAACCGTCGGCTATGGTCCAGTTGACAATAAGTTGGTCGCCCTGTTGCCGAAAGTCCATTTTAAATGCTTGATCAACCGGTAAAAAGTTGTCGTCACCTTTTAGTAAACTGTCCAGAACGGAGCTTTGCTGTGCCTGAGCGGGATGACCCGCCAACAAAGAAAACAACAACAGCAATGGGAGCAAAAACACGTTATACATTAATTGAACCTTCTTTCAATTTACCGGTTAGTGGGTAATACCGGCGCTACTATACGACATTATTGTTACGACAGTACTCATACGATAATATTGGCCAGTTGGTCTTATTACGCATGACAACGTTGACTAAGCAACAGACCTGACCGTGGCCGCCATTATTTCATTTGGTATTTTTTCAAAAGTGACTTAATCAATTCTTAAGCGAGCTAGCCGAACAATACCTTTCTCAATACCTTTCTCGGCTTTAGCGCAATTTTTTTAGTTTGCCCCTTGGATTTTTTTTGCTACCGCCCCATATACCGAACACACATTTTAACACCCATGTTAAAACTCAAAAAACGCTTTAGGAGATTAGAGCATGAATATTCGTCCATTACATGACCGTGTCATCATCAAACGCTTAGAAGCAGAAAGCAAGTCAGCCGGTGGCATTGTATTAACGGGAGCATCTGCCGAGAAGTCGAGCCGTGGCGAAGTTGTTGCCGTTGGCAATGGCCGCATCCTGGACAACGGCGATGTTAAGCCTCTGGATGTGAAAGTTGGTGACAAAGTATTATTTGGTGCTTATGTAGAGCGCACGGAAAAAGTAGACGGTCAGGAGTTTGTGATTACCAAAGAAGACAATATCTTAGGTGTCATTCTCGATTAAGCAGCTCACCACAGTTGCACCTGGCATTATCGTTTAACTTAAAACTGATTGAAGGAATTTTAAAATGGCTGCAAAAGACGTACGTTTTGGCGACGAAGCTCGCAATAAGATGCTCAAGGGCGTGAACATTCTGGCAAATGCGGTCCGGGTAACGCTAGGCCCGAAAGGCCGCAACGTTATTCTGGACAAATCTTTTGGTTCACCAATGATCACCAAAGACGGTGTGTCGGTAGCCAAAGAAATTGAGCTGGAAGACAAGTTCGAAAACATGGGTGCGCAAATGGTAAAAGAGGTTGCCTCTAAAGCCAATGACGAAGCGGGTGATGGTACCACCACCGCCACTGTGTTAGCGCAAAACATTATTAACGAAGGTGTTAAAGCGGTTGCTGCCGGCATGAATCCAATGGATTTAAAGCGCGGTATCGATAAAGCCGTTATTGCAGCGGTAGAAGAGCTGAAAAACTTATCTCAGCCATGTGCAGATACCAAAGCTATTGCTCAGGTGGGTACTATTTCAGCTAACTCTGATGAAGAGATTGGTAAGATTATCGCTGATGCCATGGACAAAGTAGGTAAGGAAGGCGTAATTACCGTAGAAGAAGGCCAAGGCTTAAATAACGAGCTGGATGTGGTTGAAGGTATGCAGTTTGACCGCGGTTACTTATCACCCTATTTCATCAACAACCAGGAAGCGGGTCAGGTTGAGCTTGATAGCCCATTTATTCTGACCGTTGACAAGAAAATCTCTAATATCCGTGAATTACTGCCGGTATTAGAAGGTGTGGCCAAAGCAGGCAAGCCGCTGCTTATTATTGCAGAAGATTTAGAAGGCGAAGCACTGGCTACGCTGGTGGTTAACAATATGCGCGGCATTGTTAAAGTGTCTGCGGTTAAAGCGCCTGGTTTCGGTGACCGTCGTAAAGCCATGCTGCAAGATATTGCAACGTTAACCGGTGGTACCGTGATTTCTGAAGAAATCGGCATGGAGCTGGAGAAGGCCACGCTGGAAGATTTAGGTACTGCCAAGCGGGTTGTGATCACTAAAGATAACACCACCATCATTGATGGTGCCGGTGAGCAAACAGGTATCGATGGCCGGGTGAAGCAAATTCGCCAGCAAATCGAAGAAGCGACTTCTGATTACGACAAAGAGAAATTGCAGGAGCGTCTGGCTAAATTAGCTGGCGGTGTTGCGGTGATCAAAGTGGGCGCAACCACTGAGATGGAAATGAAAGAGAAGAAAGCCCGGGTTGAAGATGCATTACATGCTACCCGTGCTGCCGTGGAGGAAGGTGTAGTACCTGGTGGTGGCGTGGCTCTGGTGCGTGTTGCAGCGAAGCTGACCAGCTTAACCGGTGCTAATGAAGACCAGACCCACGGTATTAAAATTGCGCTGCGCGCAATGGAAGCACCACTGCGTCAAATCGTGGCCAATGCCGGCGAAGAGCCGTCAGTAGTAGTTAACAAGGTCAAAGAAGGTTCAGGTAACTACGGATACAACGCGGCTACCGACGTTTACGGCGACATGCTGGAAATGGGTATTCTTGATCCAACCAAAGTAACCCGTTCAGCACTACAATTTGCTGCGTCAGTAGGCTCTCTGATGATTACCACCGAAGCGATGATCACGGAATTGCCAAAAGATGATGCCCCGGCTATGCCTGATATGGGCGGCATGGGTGGTATGGGTGGCATGATGTAACTCAGCGCCGCTGCTACGAAAAAGCTCCCGGGTAACAGCGGGGGCTTTTTTTATGACTTGATAAACCGAACCTGTACTAAACTTAATACTGGGTCTGAGGTCATAGTATGATAAGTGCATTGTTTTACAACGCCTGGTTAAACTGAACCAACAGGAGGCAACAATGAAAACATTTCTAATAGCACTGTTAACGTTAGCGGTATCTGCAGCTGTGCAAAGTAGTGACAACGCGGCAGCTAACGTTGAGCTTAAATTTCAGGAAATGGAAAAGTTCACTGATATCCGTCCGGCAAACGGCACGCGAGCCAAGTTTAAAGAGCGGGTACAGCATAATTTTGAAGCGTTTTTTCAGGAAATGGCCAGTGAATTACCTGCCGGTTACCACTGGAGTATTACAGTTACCGATATCGATTTAGCAGGTGATGTCGACTATTTCATCGGTGGCGCGGGCAACCCTATACGGGTTATTAAAGAAATACATTCACCGGCTATAAAATTCAGCCATGTTTTACTTGATCATGAAGGAGAAGAAGTTGTTAGTGCTGAGGAAAAGTTACGCGATATGGGGTTTATGCAATCTGTACGCTCGGTAAACGAAAACGACCCGTTCCGCTATGAAAAGCAAATGCTGACAGACTGGTTTCAAAAGGAAATAGAGCCGACAGTAAATGACTACGCAAAAATGCAGTCAAAAGTTAGTCATTAGGAGTTAGCCCGCTAAGATATTGCTGTTTGCTACAACTTTATACAAATTGAGCAGGTTATTGATACAAATTCATACAGCGTGTCATGGCCATTGTGATCTATAGTGGGACAGTAAAGAAGTGTTGTTACTGGCGTCATCAAGGTCTAACAACATCGGGTACTCCGGCAAGGGCAGTAATAATGCTGCACGTTCGGATTACATAGTTGGAGGTGGTTATGAAAACATGGTTGATAGCAGTATTCGCACTGGCATGGGCAGCACCGGCAATCAGTAGCGATAAAGCAAGCGCTGAATTGGAGCTATCCTGGCACGAGATTGAAAAATTCACCGATATTCGGGCGGCCAACGATTCACGCAGCCGTTTCCACGAGCGGGTACAACGTAATTTTGAAAAGTATTTTCAGGAAATAGCCAATAAATTGCCTGAAGGATATAGTTGGCAAGTCACCGTAACTGACGTTGATTTAGCGGGTGAGGTGGATTACTTTGCAACCAATACGGGGCAGGCTATCCGGGTCATTAAAGAGGTCAACTCGCCTGCTATCCGCTTTAATCATCTACTCCGTGATCAATACGGTGAGGAGGTTGTCGGCGGCGAAGAGCGTTTGCGTGATATGAGCTTTATGAGTCGCCTTACACCGCGCGGCAGTACCCCGGAATTTGCGTTCGAACGTGAAATGCTGCAAGACTGGTTTAAAAAAGAGCTGCAACCTAAACTTACCCAGCACGCTGCTTTGCCACCCAAGGTAAGCCAACCCTAGTAACAACAAATGAGTGATGAATATAAGTGCTAAAACCTTTGGTAAGCCAGTATTGAATCCAAGAACAAAGCCCTGCAATTGCAGGGCTTTTTAATAACTATCGTGGATAGCGCTTACGATTTGCCTTTTAAGCTGAGACTATTTACTCACAGCTAGTCGAAACTCGGCCAATGTTTTGTGAAGCAACTGCAATTGCTTTACTACTCGTGCCAGGGTGGCGGTGTTAAACTGCTGACTTTGCCGGATTGCCGCGACTTGCTCCGCTGCTTCGCTTAAATACGGCATAAAGCGGTTACTGTTGACACTAAAATCACTGCCCGCAGGGAAAATACTCTGATGTTTTGCCTGTCCTTGTTGTTGCAATTGTTCCAACACCGCATCGGCATCCAGTGCTTTGCGATACAGCTCTTTTAAGTTTTCATCAAGTTGAGACAGTAGAGAGTCCATAGTTGACCCGGTTGAATTATCATAGCGCTATTATGCCACAGGCAAGCAACCGGATCAGCACTCAGCACCGGCATTGACGTCGGGTACTTAAACAAATTTGAGCCAACACGTTTCAAAGTGTTTTGATTTGTTATATTATATCGTTTTAGTAATTTAAACACAGCGGGTTTATATTGTGTTAGCCAAAACCAGAGTGTTATTTGATAAGGTCGGTATTACCGTTACGTCGCTGTGTGCGATCCACTGTATTCTGCTGCCGGTTTTATTGCCGTTACTACCACTGCTTGGCTTAACGGTTAGTCACAACCATGCTTTTGAGCGCGTTATGTTGTTGTTTACTATGGTGCTTGGGTTTATTGCACTGTTTATTGGCTTTCATCGCTACCACCGGAAGCTTTACCCTTTTTACTCATTGTTTTTAGGTGTTTTTATCTACTGGCAACGAGATGTATGGGGCCATCAGTACGAACATGTGGTGTTAGTCATTGGTGCGTCTCTGGTGGTGCTGGCACATGTAATGAACATGCGGCTGTGCAGCCAGTGTGAAAGCTGCGACACTGAACATCACGCCGACGAACCCGCTTAGTAAGCGGGTTTTTTTATTGCTTTTTATGGCCCCAGCGGGCACGCGAGCCCCGCACATCTACGTGAATAAAAGGGCCGTGCGCTGAATTACTGCCATATTCACCCAAACCTCCGGTAAGTTCAGGACGGTTGGGGCGTGGAAACAGCGAGTTAGCAATCTGATACAAATAGGCCGCATCTGCCCGGTCGCGTTTGCCATCTTTATTAATGTCATCCATTCTGCCATCTTGCGGATTTACATCGATGTAGATATCGGCTGCACCACCGTAGACATGATAACTGCTGACAACATTTTTAATTGCCTGATTATACCAGGGAGTACGGTATCCGCTCATAATAACAAAGCTATTGGTTTTAATGCCTTTGGCATTAACCTCTTGCAGCAATTCCTCAAGCTTAGTAAGTAAAGTAGGCTGTAACACCAGATATTTCGGATAACCGCTGGTTTGCTTCGATAAAAACCTGCCCAAGGTAAAATTTGGCGAAATTTGAGTATCAAGATGCACCGCGTTAACCTCAATAAAGCCTTTCGGTGCCTTGTATGCCGCTAAACCACGCAACGGGACCGGGTAGTTGCCAATCCGGTAGCCATTAAGATAGCCATCTTTTACCTTGCTGGCTGGAACCATAACAAACAGTTGCACTGTCATTTTCTGGATCTGACCTTTTTTAGTCTCCGGCGTTAAACTAATCTCGGCAGTATGCAGACCCGGTTTGGCCGGTGCACGCCAGTTAAAGGATGATTGCCGCCGTGTAAGTGCAGTTTGATTAATAGTGATACTTAGCCGCGAAGCCAGGCTTTTCGGGGCAGTAAATACCACTTCTTGTTCCGGCATCACCGGCTCAAAACTAATGCTGTGGTAAACCGTTCTATCATTTACCTGTACTGAGAAAGGCGCTTTTGCTGCGACAAATTCCTGGCTGTAGCTTTCTGTACTGATAGCCAACAAGACAATGAAAAATGCAGTAGTAATACCCTTCGACAGCCAGCTTGGCTCGCGACATAATTTACAACGATCAATGTTATTCAGCATGCAAAGACCTTTCCAGGGCTGCCGTTAGCGGTGGATCGCGCTGATAAATATCCGCCCGAAAATGTGTTACTCCTTTGCTATCAACCCAGCCTGTCCAGTACTCAATATGAACCGGTATCGGCTTTTTCAGAAACATGGTTTTTGGCTCGCCAGAGGCGAGAATCGCATCAATATCAGCGCGGCTTATGCCGTTATCTTTTTGCAGCCAGGCTGCTAATTCCAACGGATCGGATACTCTGACGCAGCCTGAACTAAAAGCCCGGTCTTTTTTACTGAATAAGTCACGGGCGGCTGTATCGTGTAAATACACATCATGCTCGTTCGGGAACATAAATTTAATTTGGCCGAGGGCATTTTTTGGCCCAGGCATTTGCACCAAGCGGTAAGGAAAGTTGTTTTTTGTTATGGCTTTCCAGTTAACAGTAGCAGGATCTACCAGTGATTGATTACGATCGTAAACCTTAAAATTTAATTGATTTAGATACTCAGGGTCTTTTTGAATATTCGGCAGGATGTCTTTACTGGCAATCGAGTAAGGTACTGTCCAGGTCGGGTTATATACCAGATAACGGATTTTATCGCTAAACACTGGGGTGCGTCGGTAATCCCGTCCTACAATCACCGGTTTTCTCATCACGGTTTCGTTATTAGCAATAACGCGCAGTTCGAAGCTGGCAATATTGACTAACACATGTTTGTCGCCCAAATCTTCTGCTAACCAGCGCCAGCGCTCCAGATTGTTCACAACTTGCTGTTTACGCATCGCCGGCGAGATGTTAAGTGCTTCCAGGGTGTGCTTGCCGATAATGCCATCTTCATCAAGACCATGCCGGCGTTGAAAATTTTTAACCGCGCTCACTAACAATTCATCATACCATTGTGGTTGTGACGATGCCGTAATGTTTTCGTCAGCTATGGTCGTTAAATCGCCCCAGTATATCAAGCGTTCTCTGATGGGCTCGACCCGCTTGTCGCCGGTCAAAGGTTTAATCAGTGGGGCAGTGGCCAAGGGGTGCCATTCTGGCGCTGCCCGCTGTTCAAGCTGTGTCAGTAACTTTTGCAACCGAAAGTATCGCACCTGATTTGGCCGAAGCGCATTAATTCGCGCAGCGACATCCTCACCTTGAGCAATATCCTGCAGAATTTTTACCAGATCCCGATGGCGGCGCTGTGCACTCCAGTCTATTGCCAAGGTTTTGGGATCTACTTTACCCGCGATTAAGTGTTGGCTTAGCGTGGCGACAGCATCAGAAAGCAGCAGGTCATACTGAATACGGCTATTGGTTGTCAGCTCGTTGTTTTCTAACAGCTTAGTTGCCTGAAACTTTTCGTAATAATAATCGGCTGGCAGCAAGCCGTCTTTTGTTATGTCGCCAATTTCCTGAATAACTGCCCGCGCCTGTGCTGTTAGTTTGCCCTGTTGGTTATACCAGGCCAGCGAAAAATTGCGGTTTAAATAGAAATCCTGCAAGGTTGTATCGTTTTTTAATGGAATACCAAAAGCCGACAGCGGATAGTCACCCAGGTTGGCCTCAATATGCTGGCGTAAAGTTAGGGCGCTTTCTGATAAAGCGGTTACAGAGAGAGGGGTAAGGAGTAACCCACACAGCGACAGACTTTGAAAAAAACGTTTGAATAAAGAGTTAAAATGCCGACCAACAGAATTCATATAGTGCTATACCTAACGATGTAAAGCAAAAAGCAGCATAGTGCTAGCTACTTCTAATACACCTACCTGTAAATGAAAATAACTGGCAAATTGGGCTTATGTTGCACCACAGCTCCCCAGACGATAAATACACTATAGCCGCTCAGCTTCGGCAATGACAAGAAAAGAAACGGTTAGGAGCAAGCCTGCATCGTGCGGTTCAGCAACTATTGGTTAGTTAAAACCGTCCTGCTGCGGGCTGGGAAATTACTAAAAATGCCATCCACGCCATATGCTTTTAAGCGCTGAATATCATCGGCTTGATCGACGGTGTAAACAAACACTTTTAAACCGCGAGCTTTGGCATCATCAACAAACGCCTTATTAACAAAGCTGACATCGCAATTAACGGAATAGGCCTGCAACTGGCTGGCAAAAGCGGCGTAATCAATTGGGATACTGGCAGTGAGCGCGCCTAACTTTAAATCGGGCCGCTCACGCTTTAGTGTCGCCAATAAATGATGGTTAAATGATGAGATAAGCAGCTGCTGACAGTCAAACCCAAGTTGCTGCTCAGCTTTAGTCAGCAATGCTAATAAGGGCACAACCGTATCGTCGCCTTTTAATTCAATATTTAGCCAGCATTTGCCCTGAATAAGTTTTAGCACTTGCCACAAGGTAGGAATTCGTTGGCCGCGGCCGGCATCTAGCTGCTGCAATTGCGCCAGTGAATACTGATAAATACTGCCGCTGCCATTGGTGGTGCGGTGCAAGTGGTGGTCATGAATAACAAGCAGCTCGTCCTGCAGGGCAAACACATCCAGCTCAATGGCATCGGCTTTTTGCACCAATGCCTGTTCAAACGCCAGTAAAGTGTTTTCCGGGAATTCGCCACTGGCACCACGGTGGGCAATGATTTGCATAATTATTCCTATGAACCGTTGGGGATTAGTTTACTGCAGATAAAGCGGGAGCAGAGTATTTTTTTCTGAGACCGTTGCAGCCCCGGACGGGCGAAAACGAGACCCCATGGATGGGTTTACGGCGTGTCGCAGAAAAAATATACGGCGCTATAGCGTTTGCGGAGAAAGCGGCAGGACACTACAGTATCCTGCCGAAGCAGATTATTTAGTTAATCTCTGCAAAAGGCGCACCCATTCGGGTGACAGTGCCGGGTTGCTGGTCTGCCAGAAAATCTACTTTACCCTCAGGGAAAGCCAGTACCACAGTAGAGCCCAGCTTGAAGCGACCCATTTCGGCGCCTTTTTCCAGTTTAACAGCGGTATTGCCCTTTGCCGGATAACTCCAGCGGAAAATATGTTTACCGGTTGGCGGGGTAACAGTACCTGCCCAGACGGTTTCAATACTGGCGACAATGGTAGCCCCCACCAGTACCAGCGCCATTGGGCCGAACTCGGTATCAAAAATGGTGACTACCCGTTCGTTACGGGCAAACAGGTCTGGCACATTTTCGGCTGTTAGCGGGTTCACTGAGAACAGCTCGCCGGGGATGTAGATCATCTCGCGCAGAGTGCCAGTTACCGGCATATGAATGCGGTGATAATCTTTTGGTGCCAGATAAATAGTAGCGAAAGTGCCGTCGGTAAAAGCTGCTGAAGTTTGCTCCAGGCCACCTAGCAAACTTTGCAACGAATAGTTGTGGTTCTTTGCTTGCACCAGTTTGCCGTTAGTAATTGGACCTAACTGACTAATAGTGCCATCTACCGGGTGCGCCACAATATCAGTTTCGCTGGCCAGTGGCCGTATACCGTCTTTTAATGGCCGTGTGAAAAACTCGTTAAAACTGGCATAGTCTTCTGCCTGCTCGAACCGGGCCTCAGTCATATCAATTTTATAGGCTTTAATAAAACGATTGATTAAGAAATGACTGAACCAGCCCAGTTTAGCGGCGGCAATTTTACCGGCCAGACGCGATATCAGATGCTTTGGCATCAGGTATTGCAAGGTGATTTTAATTTTATCCATTGAACTACTAACCTTTCTCTTAAAAATAATTGGGTTTGTCCTGCGCCATACTAGTCAGGATTTTTAAATAACTGTCATAACGTTCGCTGCTGATCTCACCTTGCTCTACCGCATGTTGAATAGCGCAGCCCGGATCATTGACATGCTTACAATCACGGAACTTACAACGGCCAAGCCAGGGTTGAAACTCGATAAAACCCTCAGTAACTTCTTCGGCGCTTAAATGCCAGAGTGCAAATTCGCGAATACCCGGTGAATCAATTAAATTGCCGCCTTCTGGTAAATGGTAAAGCCGGGATACTGTAGTAGTGTGCTGGCCGAGGCCGGAGTTTTCGGACACTTCACGGGTCGCTGCACTCAGGCCCGGCATCAGGTTATTCATTAACGATGACTTGCCTACACCGGACTGACCAACAAAAATACTGGTACCGCTATGAATTTTCGCTAACAGTTCTGGCATGCCTGCAGCCGATTTAGCACTTACCAGCACGTAATCATAGCCAATTTTCTGATACAGGCTAAGTTGGTCTGTCAGTTGTTGATGCTGTTCTGTGGTTAATAAGTCTACTTTGTTAATCACCAGCAGCGGCTTAATGTGGGTTATCTCGGCGGCGACCAGATAACGGTCGATTATATTTAGCGACAGTGCCGGCAAAATGGCAGAGACAATAATCATTAAATCAATGTTGGCAGCGACCGGCTTTAAACCGTCATAAAAATCAGGGCGCAATAGCACCGAGGTCCGGTCCTCTACCGCTTCAATAACACCATCTATACTGCCGGTGCCTTGCCGGGCGCGTCGCCAGATAACCTTGTCGCCGGTGACGACCGAACTGATTGTGCGGCGCATATTACAGCGTACTACCTCCCCGCTACTATCTTCAATGTCGGCATGCTGGCCAAAGCGGCTTAGCACCAGGCCTGGTTCAGCGGCCAGCAACACATCATCATCCCATTGCTCGGATTTTGTTTTTTTGCTGCCACGTAGCCGCTTTTGCTCGTTCTGGGCAATGCGATCGGTTTGACGTTTGGTAAGGTGTTTTTTTTTGGTCACGTGCTGGTTTTACCGTTTTGCGCAATCAGACGCTATCAGTGTTAAGCTTAAGGCGTGTATCATACCTGCAATCTGAATTTGAACAAAGCGGCGCGCACCTAAGGACTTAATATGGCAACGAGCGACACGAATTTAATCTGGCTTGATTTGGAAATGACCGGGCTTGAACCCAAAACCGACGTTATTTTAGAGATGGCGACCATTGTTACCGATAGCCAACTTAATATTCTGGCTGAAGGTCCGGTATTTGCTATACAAACGCCAGCGTCGATTCTTGACAATATGGACCCCTGGTGTGTAGAGCAGCATGGCAAAAGCGGCCTGACAGCTCGTTGCCTCGCGAGTCAGACCAGTCTGGCTGATGCTGAGCAGCAGACTATTGCGTTTTTAAGCCAGTATATTGCTAAGGGTAAGTCACCGATGTGCGGTAACAGTATTGGTCAGGATAGACGTTTTCTGGCGGAATATGCTCCCACCCTTGAAAGCTATTTTCATTACCGGAATTTAGATGTGAGCACCGTAAAAGAGCTGGCCAGGCGCTGGCATCCAGAGGTGTTAAATAAAGTACAAAAAGCAGGCAGTCATTTGGCATTGGATGACATTCGTGAGTCGATTGCTGAATTAGTAACCTATCGCCAATATTTTTTCAAATTACCAGCATAAAGTACTTGCATAAGCCTGCTGATTTTGTAAAATGCGCGCCATCACAACGCATCAGCGTTGACCGATGCGAGTATAGCTCAGCTGGTAGAGCGCGACCTTGCCAAGGTCGAGGTCACGAGTTCGAACCTCGTTACTCGCTCCAAATTCGAACAAAAAGCCGCTTTTAAGCGGCTTTTTGTTTTGTGGTTTTGCTACACTCAAGCTAAGGCCGCTAGGTGAGTGCTTATGATTATGTCTCCTTGTGTTCGGAATTGTTGTCTGGATCAGCAAGACTGCTGTCTTGGTTGTGGGCGGTTGCTAAGCGAAATTCTGCAATGGCAGCAACTGACCGATAAGCAGCGTGAACATCTGATGGCCGAAGCTGAACAACGACTGGCGTTACGACAAGCTACAGCTACGCATCCCGTGGCAGCCCCTTCTGAATAATTCTGACCAGCCGCTCCGTTGCGCGTGGCAACAGATTTTCCGCCTGCCAGCTTTTACGTTTTTGTTGGGCTAGCGCCCAGTCGATATGCTCAGTGACAAATTCAGAACTGTGGGCTCTGGCTTGCTCAAGGGCGGTGATGATCTCCAGCTGATAGGGCGCGTTGCCCAAAGCGACTGCAATATTACGTTGCCAGCGTTCAAAACCAATACGGCGGATAGCGCTCCCCTCGGTTTGGCGTAAAAAGGTCGCTTCATCCCAGGCAAACAAATGCAGTAAGTCCTGGTCCTGCCATTGCGCTCTGCGCTGAAAATCACTCTCTATGCTTAGTGGCGCCTCACGGTTTTGTGGACAGACCAGCTGACAATCGTCGCAGCCATAAATTCGGTTGCCGATCAACGGGCGCAGTGCCTCAGGAATGGCGGTTTTCAGCTCTATGGTCAAATAGGAAATACAACGACGGCCATCGACCACGTAAGGCGCTACTATGGCGCCGGTGGGACAGCTAGTGATACAGGCGACACAGCTGCCGCAGTCGCCTTGGTGAGGCTCATCAACTGGTAACGGAATATTGACTAACAGTTCGCCCAGAAAGAACCAGGATCCGCCGTCGTGGTTCAGCAACAAACTGTGCTTGCCAATCCAACCTAAACCCGCGCGCTGGGCCAGTGGGCGTTCAAGCACCGGTGCGGAGTCAACAAAGGGACGGAAATTAAGTTCTGGTATTTCTGTGCTGATTTTAACAGCAAGCTGCTTTAAGCGGTTTCGTACCAGTTTATGGTAGTCGCGCCCCAGCGCATAGCGACTGATGTACGCTTTGGCGGGATCAGCCAGGTTAGTAGCAAAGCCGGCTTTTTCCGGCAGATAGTCCATTCTGACACTAAGCACTCTTAAGGTGCCTGGCAATAGCTCTGTGGGGCGGGCGCGCATCAAACCATGTTCTGCCATGTAGTGCATATCGCCGTGGTATTCGTTATTTAACCACTCTTGCAAGCGGGGTTCTTCTGCGGATAAGTCCGTTGCGGTGATGCCCAATTGTTGAAAACCCAGCTCCAGTGCCCATTGCTTTATCCGCCTGGCAAGCTGCTGGTAGTCGATAGCCATTGATGTGGTTCCCCGGGCAGTATCTGATTTAAAATCAACAGCACTTTACCATGGCGTTTCATGGCTCGGGAACCGCTTATTCATTTTCTGGTCAGAGAGTTCAGGTAACACTAGTGAAACAAGCAGTGATGGACGCGTAGTTTTGCTGGCCGCGCTTTGTGTTAGTTTGTTAACATAGCAATATAAATGCGCAAGCTGAGCATAAATCAACTGAGATCAGGGTAACGTGGCTACTGAAAATTTAATTAAATGCGCTGACACGAAGGCTTTAGAATGGCTACAAGAGCTGGCGGATGAGACTGCTACGTTGAACCTGGCATCCCGCTTGGCAAAGTACGTGCAGGGCGGACAGGTTATTTTTTTACGGGGTAGCCTGGGCGCAGGCAAAACAACTTTCAGCCGCGGCCTGCTGCAGGCGCTGGGTCATCAGGGTAATGTTAAAAGCCCCACCTACACGTTGGTTGAGCCTTACCAGTTGTCCGGGCTAATGGTGTATCATTTTGATTTATACAGGCTGGCCGACCCGGAAGAGCTGGAGTTTATGGGGATCCGTGATTATTTCAATAACCAGAGTTTATGTATACTGGAATGGCCAGAGCAGGGGCAGGGATATTTACCTGAGCCAGATCTGAACATACACTTACGTTATCTGGACACGCAACGTCAGATAGAGATACGTGCTGGCACCGCCGCTGGCCGAGCTATTATAGATGCAATAAGAGATGATGAAAAATAATAATAAGTTTCTTAGCTGCGCCGGGTTAGCCATTTTATGGTTTTTTTCTGCGTGTAGTCATGCCAGCAACCAGGTGCAGAGCATCCGGATTTGGCCATCCCCTGAGAATACCAGGGTGGTTTTCGATTTGCAGGCCGCGCCGCAATACAAAAGCTTTAGCCTGGAGAATCCTGACCGCCTGGTCATCGATTTAAGTAATACTGGCGGTGGTAATACATTGCCGCAGATTGATGGCGATTCCCAGCTGATTAAAGCCATTCGTAGTAGTGGCGACAATAACAGTATGCGGATTGTGCTGGACTTAGCCAGTAAAGTGACACCAACCGTCTTTGCCCTTACGCCTACGGCGCCTTATGGACACCGGCTGGTGATAGATTTACCCGATACCCAGCGTGCTGAGGCCCGGCCACCGGTCAGCATCCGTGCTGCCCGGGATATCGTTATCGCTATTGACGCGGGGCATGGCGGTGAAGACCCCGGCTCTATTGGCCCCAGCGGCACCTATGAGAAAAACCTGACCTTACCAATTGCTAATATTCTGGCTGAGCTGATCAACAAAGAGCCGGGCATGCGTGCGGTAATGGTTCGTACCGGTGATTATTTTATTCATGTTAACCGACGCACCGAAGTGGCCCGAGGCCAACAGGCTGATTTGCTGGTATCTATTCATGCGGATGCCTTCACGTCGCCACAACCCAGGGGCGCCTCCGTATGGGTGTTATCTTTGCGCCGGGCTACCACTGAGGTGGGCCGGATGCTTGAGCAAACCGAACGCCATTCTGAGTTACTAGGTGGTGTGGCCGAGATTATCCGCGATTCAGCCAATGAGCGTTATCTGGCGCAAACGGTACTGGATTTGTCGATGAACCATTCAATGGTAACCGCTTATCAGGCTGCGAATCAGGTGTTAGCCGAACTGGGTAAGATGACATCATTGCATCAGGCGAAACCACAGGCCGCCAGTTTAGGTGTGTTAAAGTCTCCGGATATTCCGTCTATTCTGGTCGAAGTAGGTTTTATTTCTAATCCTAAAGAAGAAAAGCAACTGCGCTCTGCCAGTCATCAGACCCGGTTAGCGCAATCGCTGCACCGAGCGCTGAAACGTCATTTTGAGCTGGCGCCGCCAGCAGACTCATTGTTTGCGCAGCAGCGTGCCCGGGAGCACAAAGTGCAGGCGGGTGAATCGTTATCGTTGCTGGCGCAGCGCTATGATGTTTCTGTCGATGCACTTCGCAGCCACAACCGGTTGGCGAATGACAGTATCCGGATTGGTCAGGTATTGCGGATCCCCTGAACATGACCATTAAAATTTTACCGCCACAACTGGCGAACCAGATTGCTGCGGGTGAAGTGGTAGAAAGGCCCGCATCGGTGGTTAAAGAGCTGGTGGAGAACAGCCTTGATGCTGGCGCCAGCCAGATTGAGATTGATATCGACAAAGGTGGCAGCAAGCTTATCCGGATCCGTGACAATGGTTTTGGCATTGCAGAACATGAGCTGGTATTGGCGTTAAGCCGTCATGCTACCAGTAAAATCAGTGATTTGGATGATTTAGCACAGATAACCAGTTTGGGGTTTCGCGGCGAGGCATTAGCCAGTATTAGCTCAGTGTCGCGCCTGACACTGACCTCTAAACCGGCCGGGCAACCGGCGGCATGGCAAGCGCAAGCCGAAGGACGTGAGATGGCCGTAACGGTAAAACCGGCGGCGCACCCTGATGGTACCAGCATTGAAGTGGTCGATCTTTTTTTCAATACGCCGGCGAGGCGCAAGTTTCTGCGGACGGATAAAACTGAATTTTCTCACATTGATGAGCTGGTAAAGCGGCTGGCGCTCAGCCGTTTCGATGTAAGCTGGCAATTAACCCATAATGGCCAGCATGTCCGCCGTCTGCCGCAAGCCACCACTGCCCATACCCGGCAGAAACGAGTGGCAATGCTTTGTGGCAAAGTGTTTGCCGAACAAGCCGCCTACATTGAAAACAGCTGCGGCGCGATCAAGCTCAGAGGCTGGATCCTGGCGCCACAGGCATGTCAAAACCAGACCGGCTGCCAGTACAGTTACGTTAATGGCCGGATGATGCGTGATAAGCTGTTAAACCATGCTATTCGCCAGGCTTATGGAGAGCGTTTAACAGCAGAGCAGCAGCCTGGATTTGTGTTGTATCTGGATATTGCTCCGGCTGAGGTTGACGTGAATGTTCATCCCGCTAAACATGAAGTACGTTTTCATCAGGCTCGGTTGGTGCATGATTTTGTGGTTAGCGCATTGACTGATGCGCTAAGCCAATTGACACAGACACAGACACAGACACAGACACAGCCGCTAGCACCACAACAGGTTGCCAATTCGGCAGCGGCTTATCAGGTATCTGGGGTTGCAGGTAGCTTAGGTGACAGACAATCGAAAATAACGTCAGATGCAAGGCAATCCGCAGCTGGCAGGACTGTAAGATCTGAAATGGCAAGCCAGAGCCAAACCAGGCAGCAATTACAGTATTTGCAGGGCCAACACGCTACGGTGAATGCCGATGCTGCTGTCCAGATAAAATCCCGGCCACTGATCCTGCCCGCGGGGCAAGGCTGCGCCATTGCCCAGGGGCCCGATGGCTTGGTGTTACTGGACTTAGCCGCCAGTCTGGCTGCACCGTGGCTGGATGACTCTAATCAGGCGCCTTTATTGTTGCCGCTGCGGCTAGCCATTACCGATACGGAAAAACAGCAACTACTTTCTGCTGCCAGTTTATTGCAGCAACTTGGGTTTAATATTCTGGTGCAAGACAGTACTGCTATTGTCAGAGCTGTTGCACCCTGGCTGCGCTCTACTTCAATCAGCCAATGGTTTATGACATTATTACCATTATTAAAGCCAGCCAATCCGTTAAAAAGCAGTCGGGAAATATTGTCTATGCTACTTTCATCTTATTGGCTGACCGAGGCTGCGCTGCTAGACTATTTTGCTACCATGTTAACAGATAACAATAATTGGCTGGCGGTGCCACTAGACTTGAGTAACAGTATCCAAGCGCTGAACCAGCAAGGGCAGCCATGAAAAATGCCACCCCGGTTATTTTTATTATGGGGCCGACCGCGTCAGGTAAAACGGCATTGGCCATGGCGCTGCTGCAACATCTGGCAGCAGAGCTGATCAGTGTTGACAGTGCCTTGATATACCGCAGCATGGATATTGGGACTGCCAAACCTACGGCAGAGGAGTTGCTGCTGGCACCGCATCATTTGCTGGATATTATGGATCCTTGTCAAAGTTACTCAGCGGCCGATTTTCGGGACGATGCGCTAAGGTTAATCAGTGAGATCCAGCAGCGGGGGAAAATACCGATATTAGTCGGTGGCACCATGTTATATTTTAAAGCGTTGCTTGAAGGTATTTCACCATTACCACCTGCTAATCCTCAAATAAGATCGGAAATAGAGCAAGAAGCTGCGAGAGAGGGGTGGCAGGCGCTGCATCAGCAATTACAGCAGCTTGACCCGGTTGCCGGGGCACGTATCCATCCGAATGATCCGCAACGAATTAGTCGTGCCTTAGAGGTCTATCGGCTAACGGGTAGCAGCATAACAGAATTAACTGCACGAAAAGGGGAACCTTTTCCATTTAAAGTACACCAATTTGCCATTGCGCCGACTGATCGTGCGTTATTACATCAACGTATTGCCGACAGGTTTCAGCAAATGCTGGACAATGGCTTCGAACAGGAAGTCGCCCGATTAAAATGTCAGCCGCAGTTACACGCCGATTTGCCGTCGATGCGATGCGTTGGTTATCGTCAGGTCTGGCAATATCTGGATGGCGAGTTCAGTTATGATGAGATGGTTGCAAAAGGCATTGCTGCCACCCGGCAACTGGCGAAGCGTCAGCTGACGTGGTTAAGGGGTTGGCCGGATGTTAATTGGCTGAAAAGTGAAGCGGAACCGGCAGAAAACTTGCAAGCGGTGCTTTCTTCGCTAAGCTAAAGAAGACGCAAAAAAAAGTTGGCTTTAACAACTTGAAATAAAAAAAATAATACCTATATACAGGTCACTAATAAAAAAAGGAAAGCGGCACATGGCAAAGGGCCAATCTTTACAAGATCCATTTTTAAACACCTTAAGACGAGAGCGCATTCCGGTCTCTATTTATCTGGTGAATGGAATTAAGCTGCAAGGGCAAATTGAATCTTTCGATCAATTCGTCATTTTGCTGAAAAATACAGTAAGCCAAATGGTTTATAAACATGCTATTTCCACCGTTGTGCCATCCCGCGCGGTCAACACCATGGTTAGTCATGGTGCAGGTCAAAGCGACAGCGAAGGCGAGGATGTGGAATAAAACCAGGAGCAATAACGCTTGTTTGACTTAGCCGAGCTTGCAGAACAAGCCATTCTGGTTCATGTGAACTTTCCGCAAGAGCATAGCAATGAAGATTTGCAGGAGCTAACCATGTTGGTAGCTTCTGCAAACGTAAAAGCTATGCATATTATGACCGCAAACCGCCGCGCGCCTGACACACGACTGTTCGTGGGGTCAGGTAAAGCCGACGAAATAAAAGCGGCTGTTGAACAGCATACTGCCTCAGTAGTTATTTTTAACCATATTTTAAGCCCCAGCCAAACCCGAAACCTGGAGCATGTGTTGCAAGCCAGGGTCATTGACCGCACAACCCTGATCCTGGACATATTTGCCCAACGTGCCCGTACCTATGAGGGTAAATTGCAGGTTGAGCTTGCGCAGTTGCAGCATCTGGCATCCCGCCTGGTGCGCGGCTGGGATAATGCTGAGCGCCAAAAAGGTGGCATCGGCTTACGGGGACCAGGTGAAACCCGGCTGGAGACGGATAGACGGTTATTGCGCGAGCGGGTAAAGGCATTGTTACAACGGCTTGATAAAATTAGCCTGCAGCGTGAGCAGGGCCGCAAGTCACGCCAGCGCAGCGCCACCCCTGTCGTTTCCATCGTAGGTTACACCAATGCCGGTAAGTCGACGTTATTTAACCGCTTAACTCAGGCCAGTGTGTATGCCGCTGATCAACTTTTTGCTACCCTCGATCCTACTTTGCGTCAGGTTAAACTTGAAAATTTTGGTCCAATAGTGCTGGCTGATACCGTCGGTTTTATTCGCCATTTACCGCATAACCTGGTGGCGGCTTTTAAATCAACGTTGCAGGAAACCCGTGACGCCGATTTACAACTTCATGTGATTGATGGCGCCGATCCACGCAAAGAAGAAAACATGGTCTCAGTGCAACAAGTGTTAACGGATATTGACGCTGATGACGTTGTCCAATTGCAGGTTTTTAATAAAGTAGACCAGATGGGCCAGTCTGCCCGTATAGACTATGGTGACGATGGACTGCCCAGAGCGGTTTACCTGTCGGCATTGACGGGAGAAGGACTGGAGTTGCTACAACACGCCATTGCCAGTTTGCTGTCGACTGAGCATGTGCAGTTACGATTAGCGCTGCCACCGGATTGTCCGGCCTGGCGGGCAAAATTTCATGAACTGCAGGTCATTAGTGCTGAGCAGTTTGATGATGAGGGTATGTGCTGGCTGGATATCCGGTTATCTGTGGCGCAGTGGGCCCGTATGGTAAAGCAAAGCGATGGTGAACTGGAAAACTATATCGTCACAGAGCCTGATATTTGATACATTAACCGTTAATTTTAAAACTTGAGATGGAGTTAAACATGGCTTGGAATGAGCCGGGTAACAATGGTAAAAACAACGATCCCTGGAAACAGGGCGGTCGTGACCAGGGTCCACCCGATTTAGATGAAGTATTCCGCAATTTTGGTAAAAAATTTGGCGGTATGTTCGGTGGCGGTAATAAGTCTTCAGGGAATGGCGCCTCAGCGGCATTTATTCTGATCCTGGTTATTGCTGCAGTTGTGTGGGCAATCAGCGGCTTTTACACCATCAAAGATGCGGAACGTGGTGTTATTCTGCGTTTTGGCCAATATCATACCGAAGTGGGTGCTGGTATTCACTGGAAGCCAACCTTTATTGACACGGTAACGCCGGTAAACGTGCAGGAAGTGAAGTCATTGCGCTCTGATGGCTTTATGCTGACCCAGGATCAAAACCTGGTGCGGGTCACTTTCGAGGTGCAGTACCGGATTTTCAACGCCCGCGACTATTTATTCTCAGTAGTAGATGCTGATCGAAGCTTAGGCGAAGCGACTGATGCTGCGTTACGGTTCGTGATTGGCCATTCAATTATGGATGATGTGCTGACCCGGGGCCGCGAGGTGGTTCGTCAGAACACCCGTCAGGAACTGGAGTCTATTATTAACCCGTATAACATGGGGTTGAATCTGGTTGATGTGAACTTCCGCGATGCGCGGCCACCAGAAGAAGTTCGTGATGCATTCGATGATGCGATAAAAGCTCAGGAAGATCAGGAACGTTATGTGCAGGAAGCTCAGGCTTATGCACGAGAAATTGAACCACGGGCGCGTGGCCAGGTTAACCGGGTAATGCAAGAAGCGGAAGCTTACAAGCAGCAAATTGTGTTAAAAGCACAGGGTGAAGTTGCCCGCTTTGAACAGTTGCTACCAGAATATCTGGCTGCGCCAAAGGTAACCCGTGACCGTTTGTATCTGGAGACGATGGAGTCGGTATACAGCAACACCTCCAAGGTGGTTGTTGATGTTAAAAACAGCAACAATATAATGTATTTACCGCTCGACAAGCTGATGAACCAATCGGGTAACAATAGTAACAGCAGCACCGCCAATCCGCCACCAATGCCAGCGCGCAGCAACGACAGTGCTGTACAGCAGGACAGTTTGCGCAGTAGTTCGACACGTAGCGGGAGAGGTTAAGTTATGAAGAATTTTATTATCGCCATTATTGTGGTGGTCGCTATCATTGTCATCTCCGCGCTGTTTGTGGTGCCGGAGGGGCAGCGTGCTATCGTTACTCAGTTCGGTAAAATCCAGCGGGATGATGCCGGTCAGGTAGTGGTGTACGAGCCAGGTTTACACTTGAAAATGCCGATGATTGAAGTGGTACGTAAACTGGATTCACGGATCCAGACGTTGGATGACCAGGCCGATCGCTTTGTCACGGCTGAGAAGAAAGATTTGTTGGTAGACAGCTATGTTAAATGGCGGATCAAGGATTTTGGTGCCTACTTTCTGTCAACTGGTGGTATCACATCGCAAGCTGAAGTGCTGTTGAAACAGTACATTAATAACGGTTTACGGACAGAGTTTGGTACCCGCACCATTCAGGAAATTGTCTCTGGTGAACGTACTCAGTTAATGGAGAGTGCACTGGCGCAAGCCGGCGCGGCGGCAAATGAGCTGGGGATTGAAGTTATTGACGTGCGGGTAAAGCAAATTAATCTGCCGACCGAAGTCAGTAGTTCAATTTTTGCCAGGATGAGAGCTGAGCGTGATGCAGTGGCACGGGAACACCGTTCTCGTGGTATGGAAGAATCGGATATTATCCGGGCGGACGTAGACGCCAGAGTAACGATTATGCTGGCAGATGCTGAGCGTAATTCACGTGCTGTGCGTGGTCAGGGTGACGCTCAGGCTGCAAAAATTTATGCAGACGTGTACAGTCGTAATGCTGAATTTTATTCTTTTGTCCGTAGCCTCGAAGCCTATAAAAAGAGCTTTAACGACAAGCAAGATATTATGGTAGTGCAGCCAGATAACGACTTCTTTAAATATATGACGTCGGATAAAGTACAAAACTAACGAGTGCATTAGCTAGATTCAAAAGGCCCGAGAGGGCCTTTTTTGTCTGAGCAATTTCTGTTTAAAGAAAAGCGGAGCCGCTATGTATCAACATTTTTATCAACGTTTTCTGCGGGCCAACCCGGACAAGCAACATTTTGCCAGTCATTCTCACCATTACTGGCCAGATGTAACTCGCGAGGCCACTCTTGCCTATTGGGACGACAGTGCCAGTATGGTGGATGACAAGTGGCAGCACATCTTTGGACAGGTGGTCCCGCAAACGCAGCAATTGATCGCTGATATCCTGAACCTGCCGGCGCCGGAGCAAATTGTTTTCGCTGGCAATACGCACGAATTAGTGATGCGGCTGTTTAGCTGTTTTGACCTGTCAAAACCACTCAAAGTACTTAGCACCGACAGTGAATTTTATAGCTTTCAACGTCAGGCTAAACGACTTGCGGAGTTTGATAATATCGAGCTGACGAGTGTTCCGACCGAGCCCTTTGCCAGTTTTACTGAACGTTTTATTGCCAAAGTGAAGACGGAACAGCCTGACATGGTGTTCTGCAGTCAGGTATTTTTTAATTCAGGCTATGCAATTGCCGATTTACCCGCCTTTGTTCTGGCAGTGGCAGAGGTTACCGATGCTATGTTGGTTATCGATGGCTACCATGGATTTATGGCATTGCCTACCGATTTGTCAGCCATTGCAGAGCGGGTGTTTTATCTGTCAGGTAGTTACAAGTATGCCCAGGGTGGTGAAGGGTGCTGTTTTATGGCCGTGCCCCCGGGGAATCGTCAGCGGCCCTGGTATACGGGCTGGTTTGCTGAGTTTGGTACGCTGGCTGCAGAGAAATCGGCTTTGGTGCTTTACAGTAATGATG
Organism: Arsukibacterium sp.; assembly: GCF_041616895.1. GTDB lineage: Bacteria > Pseudomonadota > Gammaproteobacteria > Enterobacterales > Alteromonadaceae > Alishewanella. Next base: position 1,510 of record NZ_JBFJPY010000030.1, on the reverse strand, counting down.
GTAATCGTTTTGCCGGTGCTACCATGGACTATACGGCATTGTACCGATTACATGCGGTACTGTTACTGTTTAAAAAGCAGGGGATCACTGTCGGTAGAATTCATCAGTACGTTATGCAACTACAACAGGCGTTTCTTAAAGAATTGAGCCGGCAAGAGCATCCGCTACTCAATCAGCAAAGCCTGCTGCTGTATCAGCCTGAGCAGCACGGCCACTTTTTTACCTTTAAGCTGGCAAGTACCAGCGAGGTTGCTGAATTAGCGGCATTTTTGAAAAATAATGGCGTAATTACTGATTACCGTACAGACCGTTTACGTTTTGGGTTCGGTTTATATCATAACAGTGATCAATTTGATTTATCCTGTTTAAAGCATGGTTAAAATACGCACATAGAATGTGGCCGAATAAAAATTCGGCTTTTTTTTGGTAACACAGCTGTAAGTTGGCCAGCGATTTGATAGAATCCTCGCCTAATTTTTTCCATGATGTAGGAACCATGGCCAAAAACGTCGTTGTGCTCGGCACTCAATGGGGTGACGAAGGAAAAGGTAAAATCGTTGACTTATTAACCGATAAGGCCAGTTATGTGGTGCGCTATCAAGGCGGTCACAATGCCGGTCATACCCTGGTTATAGATGGTGAGAAAACCGTACTGCATTTAATCCCTTCTGGCATTTTACGCGCTAATGTAAAATGTGTAATCGGTAATGGTGTTGTGCTCTCCCCGGAAGCCTTCTTAAAAGAAATGACCATGCTGGAACAGCGTGGCGTTCCGGTAAAAGAGCGGTTGTTGCTTAGTGAAGCCTGCCCATTGATCCTGCCTTTTCACGTGGCTCTGGATGTGGCCCGGGAAAAAGCGCGGGGCGATAAACCCATAGGCACTACCGGTCGTGGTATCGGTCCCGCATATGAAGATAAAGTGGCCCGTCGCGGGTTACGGGTTGGCGACTTGTTTAATCCAGAGTTGTTTGCTGAGAAACTAAAAGTGGTCATGGAGTTACATAACTTCACACTTACTCAGTATTATAAAGCGGATGCCGTTGATTACCAGACTACACTGGACAATGCGCTGGCAATGGCTGATTTGCTTAAATCGATGGTGGTTGATGTGACCGACTTGCTGGATAAAGCCCGCAAGAATGGTGATAAAATCATGTTCGAGGGCGCTCAGGGAACCTTACTTGATATTGATCATGGTACTTACCCTTATGTTACGTCGTCTAACACTACTGCAGGTGGCGTAGCTACTGGCTGTGGTTTTGGGCCGCGCTACCTGGACTATGTTCTGGGTATCGTCAAAGCCTACACTACCCGGGTGGGTTCAGGCCCGTTCCCTACTGAACTTAACTGCGCAGTAGGTGAGCATCTTGGTGTTAAAGGCCATGAGTTTGGTGCAACCACCGGGCGTAAGCGCCGTACGGGTTGGTTCGATGCCGTAGCGGTGCGCCGTGCCGTGCAGCTGAATAGCATCTCGGGTTTTTGTTTAACAAAGCTGGACGTGTTGGACGGT
>NZ_JBFJPY010000029.1:0-33035 GCF_041616895.1 Arsukibacterium sp. | reverse complement strand
GCTGGCGATTGAACATACCGGTCAGTTCAACGGCTTGTATTTTGTGTTGATGGGCTATATTTCGCCGCTCGATGGCATTGGCCCCGCTGAGCTGGGGCTGGATCGTCTGGATAAGCAGTTAGCTAAAGGCCATATTAGTGAAGTTATCCTGGCCACTAACCCGACGGTGGAAGGCGATGCAACAGCATATTTCCTGGCTGAACTGTGCCATAAGTATGCTATTCCGGTAACCCGCTTAGCCCAGGGCGTACCAGTGGGTGGTGAGCTCGAATATATCGACGGCACCACCTTGTCCCATGCTTTTAGTGGTCGGAAATCCTTCTGATCTCCTTATACCCGCATAATACCCGCATATTGTACCTGCGTATTTTTATAGCTTGAATTTTGTTGCCGGTTACCCCATATAACTGGCAACTGATCAACGCGGCCGCGTTTTATTATTTTTGCTAACACTACGTTCGAGGACCTAATAATGAGTGATAATACTGCCACTAACCCTGGACAGAAGCAGACTCATGGCTTTCAGGCTGAAGTAAAACAACTACTGAACCTGATGATCCATTCACTGTATTCCAATAAAGAAATTTTTCTGCGTGAATTGGTATCAAATGCCTCCGATGCTGCCGATAAGCTGCGTTTTCTTGCCTTGTCTGATTCCAGTCTGTATGGCGAAGATGGTGATTTAAAAGTCCGGATCAGTCTGGATGAAGCCAACAAGACCCTGACTGTTAGTGACAACGGTATTGGGATGACTGAGCAGGAAGTCATTTCTCATTTAGGCACTATTGCCAAGTCAGGCACCAAAGAGTTTTTCTCTCAATTATCTGGCGATCAAAGCAAAGACTCTAAGCTGATCGGTCAGTTTGGAGTAGGCTTTTATTCGGCCTTTATCGTCGCAGATAAAGTCACGGTGCGTACCCGCAAAGCCGGTACTAACGAGGCTGTTGAATGGGAATCGGCTGGCGAAGGTGAGTATACCCTGGCGCCTGTTGAGAAAAGCAGTCGCGGCACCGATATTATTCTTCACCTCAGAGAGGGTGAAGATGAGTTCCTAAGCCGGTGGAAAGTCGAGAGTATTATTACTAAATACTCTGATCATATCAGTATCCCGGTAGAAATGTGGCAAGAAGGCTCGCCAGAGCGGGAAGAGGATGGCGAGACTATCGCCGCAACTGAAGGCAGCTGGCAGGCGGTCAATAAAGCGACTGCGCTGTGGACCCGCGATAAGTCAGAAATCACCGAGCCTGAGTATCAGGAATTTTATAAACACATCTCTCACGACTGGAGTGAGCCCCTTAGCTGGAGCCACAATAAAGTTGAAGGCAGCAGCAATTACACCAGTTTGTTGTATGTGCCGAAAAAAGCACCGTTCGATATGTGGAACCGTGAAGCGAAGCATGGCCTGAAACTTTATGTGCAGCGCGTATTTATTATGGATGACGCTGAACAGTTTATGCCAAGTTATCTGCGCTTTATCAAGGGTGTGCTGGATTCCAGTGATTTACCGCTGAACGTATCACGGGAAATTTTGCAGGATACTAAAGTTACCCAGAGCTTGCGCAAAGGCTGCACCAATCGTACCTTGAAAATGCTGGATAAACTGGCAAAAGATCCTGAGCAGTATCAGCTGTTCTGGGACGAATTTGGCCAGGTGTTAAAAGAGGGCCCGGCCGAAGACATGGCCAATAAAGAGCAGATTGCCGGCTTGTTACGCTTTGCATCTACTCACAATGATGATGCGACGCAGAACGTATCGCTGGCAGATTATCTTGGCCGGATGAAAGAAGGCCAGGACGAAATTTATTACGTGGTTGCCGACAGCTATCAGGCTGCTAAGCACAGTCCTCATCTGGAAGTGTTCCGTAAAAAAGGCATTGAGGTGTTGCTGCTCTCTGATCGGATTGATGAGTGGTTAATTCAGCACTTACCTGAGTTTAGCGAGAAGAAACTGCGGTCCGTGGCGAAAGGCGGCTTAGATCTGACCAAGCTGGACGATGAAGAAACTCAAAAAGCCCAGCAAGAAACGGCCGAAGCATTTGCCAGTGTGCTGGCGCGTTTTAAAACAGCGCTGGGTGACGAAGTAAAAGAGGTTAAGGTAAGTCACCGTTTAACCGACAGCCCTGCATGTGTGGTTACGGATGAACACGATATGAGCACCCAGATGATGAAGCTGATGGAGTCAGTGGGCCAGAAGGTGCCGGATGTGAAACCCATATTTGAGCTGAATCCTGAGCATCAGCTGGTAAAACATATTGCCGACGAAACGGATGATGCACGGTTTAATGAATGGGCGCAGGTGCTGTTTGAGCAAGCGCTGCTGGCTGAACGTGGTAGTTTAAAGAATCCTGCCAGCTATGTAACACGGTTAAATAACTTACTGCTGTCACTAGCCAAGTAACAAAGCCACCACTGAAATAAACCCGCTTAGTGCGTCAGCCTGAGCGGGTTTTTTATTATTGCCCTCAGACTTTAGTCTGGATCTGCCGGTAATCGTTGGCAGAAAAGCTTCAGTTTCTGTCGTTTTAGGATGCAAACGGGGTCAGACCCTGCTGATATCAAGGCTATCGACTAAAGGCTAGTAAATACGCCACCTCAGGTAGCACCAGTAGACAAAATTCTTGTCTCAGCAGGCGCATTGTGTAAAGATTCGGGTTTATAAATATTGGAATAATCCGAGAACACGAGGGTGTTGCTATGCGTATCATTTTGTTAGGGGCCCCGGGTGCCGGAAAAGGAACCCAGGCTCAGTTTTTAATGAATAAATATGGGATCCCACAAATTTCAACCGGCGATATGTTGCGCTCAGCGATTAAAGAAGGGTCTGAGTTGGGGCTGGCAGCAAAGCAGGTAATGGATGCCGGGCAGCTGGTTTCTGATGATATTATTATTGGTCTGGTGAAAGAACGGATTGCGAAAGACGATTGCAGTAAAGGATTTCTACTGGATGGATTCCCACGGACGATTCCTCAGGCCGATGCGATGCGGGAACAGGGTATTGAAATTGACCATGTAATTGAATTCGATGTGCCAGACGATGTAATCGTGGAGCGGATGAGCGGCCGTCGGGTGCATCCGGCATCCGGTCGGGTGTACCACACGACCTATAATCCACCTAAAGTGGCAGGTAAAGACGATGAAACCGGTGAAGATCTGATTATTCGTCCAGACGATATCGAAGCGACGGTCCGTAAGCGCCTGGCTATATACCATGAGCAGACTGAGTTATTGGTGGGGTACTACCGAAAAGCGGCGGCTGCTGGTGAAACACAGTATCACTATGTCGAGGGTACCAAGCCTGTTGAAGAGATCAGCGCGCAATTGGTAAAGCTGTTAGATTAGTCTTAATTAGCAATTGGTGCCTAGCAGCAAGGTCTGCTGGGTAATGATAATAAGCCCTCAAATGAGGGCTTATTTGTCTGGGGCAAAAGCAGCCTGCCTTATTAGCTATTTACAGCAGTTTTGATCTTACTGTTTTCAAGCTGGCTGTTACTGTCTTCAGTAACTAAATGTGGTTGCTTACTTTTACCAATAGTAATTTTTCTCGGTTTTAACGCCTCAGGCACCTCGCGTACCAGGGTAATGTGCAACAATCCATTACCAAGTGAAGCGCCCGTTACTTTTACATACTCAGATAACTGAAACTTCCGCTCGAAATTGCGTTCAGCAATACCTTGATGGACAAAGTGGCGGCCATTATCTTTGCTGTCTCTCTGGCCTTGCACTACTAAGGTGTTGTGCTCGGTTTCGATAGACAATTCCTGCTCACTAAAGCCAGCAACGGCCATGGTGATGCAGTACTCGTCTTCACCGGTAACCTCGATATTGTAGGGCGGGTATGCAGGTTGTTTTTCGTTACGGGCGGCTGCGTTCATCAGGTTTGCCAAGTGGTCAAAACCGATAAAAGAGCGGTAAAACGGAGTAAAATCTAAATTATTCATAGCCAAATCCTCTGTAGATAGCAAAATGGTTAATTAATACCCTTCTATTGAACGGGTAAGCAGCCTGTTAGCAGGTGTTCTGTCAACGGGCTGTAGCAGGTGCCTTATCAGGCCACCTGCTACATAGATAAGGCTGGATAGTTATTTTTCAAGAGAGAACGTTATTTTTTTTGGCTAGCCACGATGACATAACACAGCTTAAGATTTTTTCAGTAAACTAGTGAGTGCTGCCAGTGCCGCATCATAATCAGGTTCCTGTGCCAGTTCCGGCACTAATTGCTGATATTGCAACTTACCGTCACTATCAATTAATAAAATAGCCCGGGTCAACAAGCCCATATCTTTAATCAGCAAGCCATAGTTGCTACCAAAGTCACGCCATACTGCGTCTGATAAAACGGCCATTTCTGCGACTTGTTCTTGCTCGCAGTAACGTTTCTGAGCGAAAGGTAAATCGGTGCTGATGGTGAGCAGCACTACGTTTTCGGGCAAATTGGCTACTTCGTTGTTAAAGCGCTTAGTCTGCAGTGAACAAATACCGGTATCTATACTTGGTACTACACTGATTAACATAGTCTTGCCAACAAAATCTTTTAATTGTACGGTCTTAAAATTATTGTCTACAACTTTGAAAGCCGGTGCGCGCTGGCCAGTTTTCAATTCCTTCCCCAATAACACCACTTGCTGATTACCCGCTTTAACCTCACTTACCCTGCTCGGCAATTTGGCCGTGAGATCAATAGCCATTGCTGGTAGACTAAAAACGGTGCTGATTAACACTGTGCTTATGGTTAAAGATTTTCTAAACTGACTTAACATAGTGAATATCCTAATTATCTGGAATGTAGTGGTATTTAAAGTAAAAACGCAATTTATTTGCCGCTAACGCTGTCATCAATGACAGTTTTGCGTCTATTATAAACAGACGAAGTATTAAAGTGAGTACTCAATGACCGCCGCAGTACTAATATGTGATGATTCGAATCTGGCTCGCAAGCAACTTGCAAGGATCTTACCACAGGATTGGCAAGCTAGTGTTCATTTCGCTGGCCATGGTGCTGATGCCTTAGCGACCTTGGAGAAAGAGCAGATTGACTGGCTGTTTCTCGATTTGAATATGCCGATAATGGATGGTTATCAGGTGTTAGCTGAGCTGAAAAAGCGTCAACTTAATGTCAATGTTGTGGTGGTATCCGGTGATGTCCAGCCTGAAGCATACCAACGGGTAATGGAGCTAGGTGCGATTGATTTTATTCGCAAACCTGTCGATACCGCTAAATTACAGGTTATTTTTAAAAACGCCACCTTACGCAAACCTGAGCCTGTGCAACCAGCTAAACGCCCCGCGGACACAGAGCTTAATGCAGAAATGCGTGATGTGTTCCAGGAAATTACCAACGTTGCGATGGGGCAGGCGGGGGATTTACTGGCCAGGCTGCTGAATGTGTTTGTGAAGTTACCCATTCCTAATGTCAATGTAATTGAGGTCAGTGAACTACATATGGCACTGGCGTCAGTAGAACAACATTCCTCTACTTCCGCGGTATGTCAGGGCTTTATTGGCGGTGGCGTTGCTGGTGAAGCACTGCTTATCCTCACGGATTCCAGCTTTAAAGATATCGCCGGCTTGCTGAACTTTCAGGGTGAATTAACCTCATCAACTGAGCTGGAATTGCTGATGGATGTCGCCAATATTTTAATTGGCGCTGTACTCAAAGGTATTGCTGAACAACTCGATATGAGTTTCAGTCAGGGGCATCCGGTCGTGCTTGGTCAGCATGCGCCGGTAAGTGAGTTGATTAAAACAAACGCCAGGCGCTGGCGTAAAACGCTGGCAATAGAGCTAAGTTATGGCATTGAAAATTATAATATTAACTGCGACTTACTGTTGTTGTTTACCGAAGACAGTGTTAAAACCATGAAGCATAAAGTTGCTTTTTTACTGGAAGAATAGCCATGAGTTTAACCAATGCCGAGTTTGATGTTTCTGAAGTTCATTGGTTAATGGACATGTTTCAGACCGTGGATGTCGGACTGGTGGTCTTAAACAGTGACTATCGGATCCAGGTGTGGAATGGCTTTATGGAAAGTCATAGTGGTTTAACACCCAGACAGGTAAGAGAGCGCTATTTATTTGATTTATTTCCAGAAATTGATGAAGAGTGGTTGCGGCGTAAGTGCGATCCCGTTATTTTGCTAAAAAACCGGGCTTTCACTATCTGGGAGCAACGCCCCTACATTTTCAAGTTTAAGAATTACCGGCCGATTACCGGTAGTGCCGAATATATGTATCAGAACAGCACTATTTTCCCGTTGACCGACACACGCGGTCAGGTTACCCATTTATGTATTATTATTTACGATGTGACCGACGCCGCTGTCAGTCGTTCTGAACTGGAATCGATGAATGGTCGGCTGAAGCAATTATCGAAAACGGACTTTTTGACGCAATTAAGTACCCGCGGGCATTGGGAAGATGCACTCATTCAGGAATTTAACCGGTTACAGCGTTACACCCAACACCATAGCACCTTATTGATGTGTGATATCGATCATTTTAAACGGGTCAATGATACCTACGGCCATAGTGCCGGTGATGAGGTGATTCGCAAAGTTGCCGATGTCATCAAAGCTAACACCAGAACTACCGATTTAGCGGGGCGATATGGTGGTGAAGAGTTTGCTATTCTGCTGGTTGATACCACGATTGAGCAGGCGCTGTGTCTGGCAGAGCGGATCAGACAGCAGGTAGCCGTGTTAGCAATTCCCTACAATAAAACCGTGCTTAATGTCACCATCAGCCTTGGTTTAGCAGAACGCGATGTTAGCATGCAGGAGCATCGGCACTGGATAGAAGCTGCCGATAACGCCTTATATAAATCCAAGGTTGATGGCAGGAACAAAGTAACGAGCTACACTCCAGATGCAGAGTGACGCTGCAGCTGCCCGTTGTTATTTAGTCCGCTGGCTGTGGACAACGTACGAGTAATTCGGTGTTGCCATCTTGATTTAACTGCTCGAGAATAACCTCAAACCCCCATAACCGATGTAAGTGTTTTAACACTTCAGCTGCATTTTTCGCCAGCGGCACCCGGTGTTGCGGGATATAACGCAGGGTTAATGCCCGATCGGTATTTATGTTAACGTTGTATACCTGAATATTGGGTTCGATCTGGCTTAAATTATACTGAGCGGACAACATCTGCCGGATCCGCTGGTACCCTTGTGCATTATGAATGGCACTGACTTCCAGACTATTTGCCTCGTCATCGTCTACAATGGCAAATAAGTGAAAATCGCGGATCACTTTGGGTGACAAATACTGGCTGATAAAGCTTTCGTCTTTGAAGTTCTGCATTGCAAAATGCAGGGTGTCTACCCAATCGCTGCCGGCAATATCAGGAAACCATTCTTTGTCTTCAGCGGTAGGCTGCTCGCAGATCCGGCGAATATCAGTAAACATGGCAAAGCCCAGCGCATAGGGATTAATGCCTGAATAATACTTACTGTGGTACTCGGGCTGCGCGACCACATTGGTATGGCTGTGCAATACCTCCAGCATAAAACGGTCGCTCACTTTCCCTTCATCGTATAGATGCTGCAAAATGGTGTAATGCCAGAATGTCGCCCAGCCTTCATTCATTACCTGAGTTTGTTTTTGCGGATAAAAGTACTGAGATATTTTGCGGACAATCCGGACAATTTCCCGCTGCCAGGGCGAGAGTAGCGGCGCATTCTTTTCGATAAAATATAACAGGTTTTCCTGTGGCTCCGCTGGAAAGTTAGCCAAGTTCTCTGCTGCTGTGGGCGCCTTTGATGGGATGGTACGCCATAGATCATTGACCTGGCTTTGCAAGTAAGCTTCGCGCTCCTGCTGGCGTTTTTGCTCAATTTCCAGCGATATTTTCTGAGGCCGTTTATAACGGTCTACGCCATAATTCATCAGGGCATGGCAGGAGTCGAGCATATCTTCCACTTCTGTAATGCCATATTTTTCTTCACACTGGCTGATATAATTTCTGGCAAAAACCAGGTAGTCGATAATGGAGCCTGCATCGGTCCAGGTTTTAAAAAGATAATTATTCTTAAAAAAGGAATTGTGACCATAGCTGGCATGCGCCATCACCAGCGCTTGCATCGTGATGGTATTTTCTTCCATCAGGTAGGCAATGCAGGGGTTGGAATTAATGACGATTTCATAAGCGAGCCCCATGTAGCCTCGCTTATAGTTCTGCTCGGTTTGAATAAACTTTTTGCCATAAGACCAGTGATGGTAACCCAGCGGCATGCCGACACTGGAGTAAGCATCCATCATTTGCTCGGCGGTAATGACTTCAATTTGATTGGGGTAGGTATCAAGCCGGTAAATGCCGGCAACCCGGGCTATTTCCTGATGGTATTCCTCGAGCAAATCGAAGGTCCAGTCCGGGCCGTCGGACAGGCAATGTGGGCGGGCGCGTGCTTTAGCCATAATACCTCCTCAGGCGGCCTGCTTTTTAAATAGCTGGCGAAATACCGGATAAATATCCGCTAATTCTCTGATATGCTCAATGGCCATATTGTCGTGCTGAGTCAATAGTTTTTCATACTCGTGCCACAGGCTCTGATGGGCACGGGGGCTGATTTCAATATAGGCGTAATAGCGCACCAACGGTAATACTTTATTGGCCAGCAGTGCCGCACAGGGCGCGCTGTCATCAGTCCAGTTATCACCATCAGACGCCTGAGCTGCATAAATATTCCATAAGGTGGGGTCGTACCGTTCGGTAATAATCTCATGCATCAATTTCAGGGCTGAGGAGACAATAGTGCCGCCGGTTTCCTGCGAGTAAAAAAACTCCTGCTCGTCTACTTCTTTTGCCTGAGTGTGATGCCGGATGTAAACCACATCGACATTTTTATAGCTGCGGCTTAAAAATAAATACAACAGGATATAAAAGCGTTTTGCCATATCTTTGGTAGGCTGATCCATCGAGCCAGATACATCCATCAGGCAAAACATAACAGCTTTGCTGGTAGGCTCTGGCTTCTTTTGATAATTTCGAAAACGTAAATCAAAACTGTCAATAAACGGCACTGCAGCAATGCGGGCCTTAATCGCGGCAATTTGTTCAAGCAGTTGCAGCCGTAACTGCTGATCAGGTACAGGCTCCTGCTCCAACGTCTGCAGTTGCTGCTCAAGCTCCGCTAGGCTTACTTTTTTACTGGCGGTTAACGCCACGCGTCTGGCCAGTGAGCCACGAAGGGATCGCACAATATCAATCGTGCTTGGTACGCCATCAGCACGAAAGCCTGCTCGGACACTTTTATACTGAACCAGCTTATCCAGTTGATTTTTTTGCAGGTTTGGCAGGGCTAAATCTTCAAACAGTAAATCCAGATATTCATCTTTAGAGATGGAAAACACAAAGTCATCGCTGCCTTCGCCATCTGCGCTGGCATCACCCTGGCCAGGCCCCTGAGCACCGCCTTGTGGTCTGGCAATCCGGTCACCTTCACTAAACTGGTCATTGCCCGGATGAATGATCTGCCGACGACCGCCTTTTCCCTGATGAAAAAAAGGTTCGGTGATATCTTTGCTAGGGATAGTCACGTTTTCGCCACTGCTGATATCGGTGACGCTCCGATTACTAATGGCATCGGCGACTGCTTTTTTAATTTGCTGCTTATACCGCCTGATAAAGCGCTGCCGGTTTACAGCGCTTTTGTTTTTACCATTAAGTCGTCGGTCAATAAAGTGCGCCATACTACCTCCGGCGTTATTGTGATTTGCGAACCCGCAAATACCATTCCGACAGCAGCCTGACTTGCTTACGGGTGTAGCCTTTTTCCATCATCCGGTTGACGAAATCATCATGCTTTTTCTGATCGTCAGTGGAAGTTTTGGCATTAAATGAAATTACCGGCAACAGCTCTTCCGTACTTGAAAACATTTTCTTCTCAATGACAGTACGAAGTTTCTCATAGCTGGTCCATAGCGGATTCTTGCCATTGTTTTTCGCTTTGGCCCGCAGCACAAAATTGACAATTTCATTGCGAAAATCTTTTGGATTGCTAATCCCTGCCGGTTTTTCGATCTTTTCCAGTTCGGCATTTAATGCCGATCTGTCAAACAGCTGACCGGTTTCCGGATCGCGGTATTCCTGGTCCTGGATCCAGAAGTCGGCATAAATGACGTATCTGTCAAAAATGTTCTGGCCATATTCAGAGTACGATTCGAGATAGGCGGTTTGGATTTCTTTGCCAATAAACTCAATGTACTTAGGAATAAGATAGCCTTTCAAGTGCTCGAGGTAGCGCTCTGCCGTATCGGCGGCAAATTGCTCGCGCTCTATTTGCTGTTCCAGTACATAGAACAGGTGCACCGGGTTAGCGGCGACCTCAGTGCTGTCGAAGTTAAATACCCGTGACAGAATTTTGAAGGCAAAACGAGTGGAGAGTCCGGTCATGCCTTCGTCGACACCGGCATAATCGCGATATTCCTGATAAGACTTTGCTTTTGGATCGGTGTCTTTCAGGCTTTCGCCGTCGTACACCCGCATTTTGGAATAAATGCTGGAGTTCTCGGGTTGTTTTAATCTGGACAGCACCGCAAACTGCGCCAGTGAACTTAAAGTGCCTGGTGCACAGGGCGCCGCGTTTAACTCACTATGCTCCAGCAGTTTCTGATAGATTTTTTTCTCTTCACTCAGACGCAGGCAATACGGTACTTTGACGATATAAACTCTGTCCAGAAACGCCTCGTTGTTTTTATTATTACGAAACGTTTGCCATTCAGATTCATTGCTGTGCGCTAAAATAATCCCATCGAACGGCAGTGCCGCCAGTCCCTCTGTGCCGTTGTAGTTACCTTCCTGAGTCGCCGTTAATAGTGGATGTAGTACTTTGATTGGGGCTTTAAACATTTCAACAAATTCCATCAGACCCTGATTCGCCCGGCACAGGGCACCCGAATAGCTATAGGCATCCGGGTCGTTCTGAGCAAAATGTTCTAGTTTGCGAATGTCTACTTTACCAACCAGAGCCGCAATATCCTGATTATTCTCATCACCGGGTTCCGTTTTAGCGATGGCTATCTGGTCTAAAATAGACGGATATTTTTTAACCACCCGGAACTGGCTGATGTCGCCATTATATTCATGCAACCTTTTGGTTGCCCATGGCGACAGAATATTCCGCAGGTAGCGGGGTGGGATGCCATATTCCTGCTGCAGCAGGCGGCCATCTTCGCTGGCATCAAATAATGAAAGAGGGTGGTCACAAACCGGAGAGCCTTTAAGGTAATAAATAGGCACTTGTTGCATCAGGTGTTTAAGTTTTTCTGCCAGTGATGATTTACCACCACCGACCGGACCTAACAAATATAAAATTTGTTTGCGCTCTTCCAGGCCCTGAGCTGAATGTTTTAAATAGGAAACGATTTGTTCAATTGCATCCTCCATGCCATAAAACTCAGAAAAGGCGGGGTAGCGGGCAATGACGCGGTTTGAAAATAACCTGCTCAGCTTCGGATCCTGAGCCGTATCGATAAGTTCAGGCTCGCCAATGGCCAGCAACAATCGTTCGGCTGCCGTGGCGTAGCAACTTTTATCTTCTTTACACAGTGCCAGATATTCCTGAATACTGAACTCTTCTTCTCGGGTGGCCTCATATCGTGATTTGTAGTGCTCAAAAATGCCCATACGCACCTCCAGCCATTGCTCGTGGGAAACCAGATGTCGTTGCTGTTACTGTTAAGGTTAGACAGTAAAAATCATCTTCGCCTGTCTAATTGACCGAAAAACGTTAAGATTTAATAGCGAACGTACAAGGCAATACGTAAAGGCTTCGCAACAGGATTACTGCAAAAAGGTGAAAAGTGGCAAGCGGGGAAGGGACAATGGTTGATCACGGATAAAAAAAATACCCGGCAAAGCCGGGTATGCAAAGCATAAGTACGTTGTAGCGTTACCTAATAAAAATCAGTTAACTTATTTAGCGAAATTGTCGCCAGCAAACTGCCAGTTTACCAAGGCCCAGAAGGCGTCAAGGTATTTAGGGCGGGCATTACGATAATCGATGTAATAGGCATGCTCCCATAAATCGACGGTTAGTACCGGGGTCACTGCCGCATCCTGAATGGGTGTCGCGGCGTTGCTGGTGTTAACAATATCCAGACTTCCATCGGCTTTTTTAACTAACCAGGTCCAGCTTGAACCAAAATTATTAACTGCTTTATCATTCAGCGCTTTTTTAAACTCAGCAAAAGAGCCCCACTTGGCGTTAATCGCGTCAGCTAAGGCGCCAGTCGGTTCACCGCCACCGTTCGGTGATAAGCAATGCCAGTAAAACGTATGGTTCCATACCTGAGCAGCGTTGTTGAACAAACCACCGTCCGAACTACGAATAATTTCTTCCAGCGATTTGCTGGCGTTTGGCGTGTCTTTTACTAAACCATTTAATTTTTCCACATAGGTATTGTGGTGTTTGCCGTAGTGATATTCCAGCGTTTCTGCTGAAATATGCGGGGCTAATGCGTCTTTTGGATAAGGTAATGCGGGTAATTCAAAGGCCATTGTTGTGCTCCGTTATCGTTGTTAAAGATGTCTGCATCGCGTAGACTACAAAACCTGACTAATTTACTCAAGTTTTAACTATGTCAGTTTTACGCGTCACACGCTGAGCTGGTTCTTAGACAAAACCAGCAATTATTATTAGCAATAATTGTATTTGTAGAGCAGATATTGGGTTTTTTTTTATGAACTCAAGTGTTAGTCGTGAAAGATAAGCGTAAAATGGTTCAACTTATTAAGTTTCTGCAGAGGTAAAAATGGAGACATTGGATAAAATTAAGCAGCAAATTGCTGAAAACCCCATACTGTTATTTATGAAGGGTTCGCCTAAATTCCCCAGTTGTGGTTTTTCTGCTCAGGCCTCTCAAGCGTTGATTGCCTGTGGTGAACAGTTCGCTTTTGTTGATATTTTGCAACATCCGGATATTCGGGCCGAATTGCCCAAATATGCGAACTGGCCAACGTTTCCGCAATTATGGCTTGATGGTGAGTTGATCGGTGGCTGCGATATTATTCTGGAAATGTTCCAGCGAGGCGAGTTACAGCCTCTGGTAAAAGACACTGCTGCTAAATCAGCAGGCACTGATACCACAACCGATGCGGAGTGATTAAAACCCAGGTGTCGCTCGGGGAAAAGTGTATTTGAAAAGACAGGGAGCAATGCTCCCTGTTTTTTTGACGATTAATCAGCGTCTTCGGCGTTGTCCGGTACGGGCAGGGGCCAACCCCCTAACTGCTGCCACTTGTTGACAATATAACAAAATAACTCGGCAGTGCGCTCGGTATCATAGAGCGCGCTATGGGCTTCTTTACTGTCAAAAGCAATACCTGCTTGCTGACACGCTTTTGCCAGTACCGTCTGACCCAATGCTAATGCGGCCAGGCTGGTGGTGTCGAACGATACAAACGCATGAAAGGGCGAACGTTTGTAATTGGTACGGGCAATAGCTGCGTTAACAAAACCCTGATCAAATGCCGAATTATGAGCCACTATTACCGTGCGCTGGCAGCCGGCTGCCTTTTGGGCAGATCGAACTGCTTTACAAATTTCAGTCAAGGCTTCCCGCTCACTTACGGCACCGCGCAGCGGATTAAAAGGGTCTATGCCATTAAACGCCAGTGAGCTGGCATCCAAGTTGGCACCCTCAAAGGGCGCCACATGATAATGCAAGGTTTCGCCAGGGATGAGTCTGCCTTCGTCATCCATCTGCAGCAGGTTTACCGCAATCTCAAGCAGTGCATCTGTCTGAGCATTAAAGCCCGCGGTTTCAACGTCGATAACGACAGGGTAATAGCCACGAAAGCGTTGCGCGAGCAGAGATGTTTTGTCTGTCATAAGTCAACCATAAAAAAAGCAGAGCGCATTATGCCAAAAAAAAGTGCCAGCGTCTTGTATTCGGCATAGTGTTTGCTTATTAAAACGAATGAGGCTGGCTTCCTGTTAAGGTTTGCCGCAAGCTGAGCGGGTTAATCAAATTGCGATTAGGCGACAAGGTAGAGTAAATGCATAATTATGGCTTAGTATTTATATCGTTAGCGTGTGCTTTGGTCACGGGTAGCAGTGTTGCTGCTGTTAAGCAGTTACGTCAATATTCTGCCAGTATTGAGCAGTCAGCATGGCAGGTAACGCAGCAAACGCCGTTACTTTGTCAGTTTGAACATGTTATCCCTAATTTTGGTAATGCCGTTTTTCAGAGTAAAGCCAGCAAAGCTCTCAACCTGCATTTCGAACTTAAAATGCTCAGGCTGCCAGATGCCTATAGTCTGGCTGAGGTGTTGTCTTTACCGCCGGCGTGGCGGCCAGGCGAACCGGCAAAAAATGTGGCAAGCATGACCTTGCTGAAGCAATTTAATGGCGAGTTACCCAAAAAAACCGCCTGGACATTGCTAACGGAATTGGAGCAGGGGTTTAGCCCCACTTTTTATTACGCAGATTGGTATAGCCCCTATGATCAGGTCGCCGCTAAGCTTAATCCGGTACAGTTTGGGCCTGGCTATTCTGCTTTTACACAGTGTGTTGCCAGGTTATTACCTTTTAGTTTTGAGGATATTGCGTTTACCGTGCTGAGTTATGAGTCTGGCAGTGATCAACTGACGCCTGAGTCAGAACGTCGCCTTGGTCAGATTGCAGAGTATTTACAGCATGATCCACAGATTGAATCTATTGAGTTGCAGGGTTACACAGACAGCTATGGTGGACGCTGGATGAACGAACAGTTATCTGTCAAACGGGCAGAAAAAATTAAGCAGTTTTTAGCAGATGCCGGCGTGGCCGGCGACAAAGTTCAGGTCGATGGTTTTGGTGAACGACGCCACGTCGCATCAAACCAGACCAGCCTGGGGCGTGCCACTAACCGCCGGGTAGTGCTGCAAATGGCCAGGCCTTAACACCAGAACGTATTAATTGTTTGGTTTATTGCACCATGATATCAATCTGGCGCCAATCATTTTGCTCAGAGATCAGTATTCTGACTTGCTGCTGATCCACCCGGTAATACAAATTTAACCGATTGTGGACCATCGCGCTGTTGTCAGGCTCTCCCAATTGCTGGCGGTAAAAGTCCTGCAGCTCGGCCATCGACTGGCGGCTAAAGTAGCTAAGCACTGCTGGCAGCTTATTTTCAAGCCTGGCAAATTCACGAGCATCAGCAGTGAGCGGAACCTTATAGAAGCTGTCTGCAGAGACATTCAATGAAACTGAAGACAACAGAGCAGAAGCCAGAAACAGAGCTAAAGATCGCATTTTTATTTCCTTGTGTGCAGTGCGATAGTACCGGCTAACCATACCAAACTTTAGCCGACTTTGACCAGCAGAAACAGCGGTTTGGCTAAATAGCCATCGCCAGATTGTTTTCAGGCTTTTGCTGCTGGAGTAAATCGTTCAGGAGCAATGGCCGATAAATTAGCTGCGGCCATGGCGGCGGGCTGTCCCGCGATCTGACAGGCCAAGGTTTCTGCCAGTAAGGGTGCCAGTAGGATGCCGCGCGCACCTAAGCCGCCAAATACATATAAGCCGTCCTGGTTAGCCAGCTCCCCAAGCAATGGCAGGTGATCGGGTACGGTGGCTCTGAACGCCGCTCTTGCATCAGTTGCTACTGCGTCGGCAAACCATGTTGGCTGTTGCAACTGCTGGTTGACCAGGGCCAGATTTTCATCATCATCTGCTGTTGAAATAAAAGCCGAGCTGGCATGGCGATCAAACGTGGCGCCGACTGCATGGCATGCATCCAGCGCTGGTGTGATATAGCCTTTGTGACATAACACGGTGTTAAGTGCCTGCATGCCATTGCTCTTCACATGACTAACCTGGCCGCGGACCCGATTAACCGGTAAATGGCTGCCAGGACTAAATTGAGTAATATCGGCGCCATTGGCTAATACCAGTTTTGAGTATGTGCCAGGGGCGGCAGCGCCCTGGCACCATACTTGCCAAAGTGGTGCTTGCTTGGTACCGGCTGCAGTGGCACTTATTGCCGTGACTTTACTACTAAATTTCACTTGAAATAACCCGGACTGCAGCAAAAATGCCAATGCCCCCTGGCAAAACTGTTGTGGACTCAGCCAGCCGGCTTGCGGCAAAAAAATGCCGCTATGCTCAAGTGCCACCCCGGCAATCTGACTTGCCTGTTCAGCCGTTACCGGATAAACCAATTCGGTTGGCCAGGACGCGCGGTCGACTATTTTCTGCTGACGTTGTATCAGGGCCGGATTCGTCGCGAGATGCAACACGCCACACCACTGCATTGCGAACGGTACGCCCTGTGCTGCCAGGCGTTGATAAAAATTCCGGGCAAAATGGAATGCCTGGCAATGTAGCAGACTGGCTAAAGTGGGCATGGGGTGCAAGTTTGGATAAACTGCGCCCTGCAGGTTATGAGACGCACCCTGGGCCACGGTATGGTCTGCACAGATAAGTTTGGTTGCAATGCCTTTTTCGACCAGTTGCAATGCCAGACAAACTGACGCAATGCCTCCCCCTACAATACATACTTGCTCTGTGGTACTACTTTTTTTTGCTACGCTTTGTACTTCAAGGACGGCTTCTGGCGCTTTAAATGACGCGGTAAGCATCTCTCGTTTACGGCCAAAGCCTTTTACTTTTTTAATGGCAAAGCCGCTTTGCTGCAGACCACGCTTCACCACGCCAGCACAGGTAAAGGTAGCAACGGTTGTCTCGTCATGGCTAAGCCTTGCCATATTGTCAAATAAGGTTTGTTGCCACATCTGTGGGTTTTTGTCAGGTGCAAAGCCGTCGAGATAAAACGCATCGGCACGGCTTTGTGCGGGCAGTTGTGGCAATAGCTCGTTAACATCTCCCAGCCACAGATCTAAAACAACACTGCCTTCGTCAAAAATCAGCCGCTGGCATCCGGCTATTGCCGGAGGATATTGTTCCAGCAACAACCGACACTGTTCGCCAAGCGCGGTATGCAGCTGCAATGCCTGGCTAAGATCACGGTAAGTAAGGGGATATTTTTCAAAACTTGAAAAATAGAGTTTGCGACACTGTGCCGCGGGATGTTGCTGGCGAAACTGGCGAAAGCGTTGCCAGGTTAATAAAAAGTTCGCGCCGGTGCCAAAGCCAGTTTCTATTATATGGAAATAGGGTTCGCTATGTTGCTCAAAGCGCTGAGGCAGCCCGTTATGGTGTAAAAAAACATAGTCTGTTTCTGCCATGCCACCATCATTTGAAAAATATATGTCGTCAAAATCAGTGGCAACTGGGGTACCCTGTTGGTTAAAGTGGATATTGGCATGGTTTAGCGATGGCATCGTGGTGTCCGGCTGAAAAATCGGCTTGTAGTTTACCCGAAGCTGACGCAAAATTGAAAAGTGTACAGCTGTACGCTGAAAGCTGACCAGTTTTTGCTGCAAAGTCCGTACAATACGCAGCACTATAATTATTTTCTCTGCCGATGAGCAGACATGGGAGCAAAGATGAAAAGAGCCGTTATCACTGGCATGGGTATTGTTTCAAGCATTGGCAATAATCAGGAGCAAGTGCTGGAGTCGTTAAAAGCAGGCCGCTCTGGTATCACGGCTTCGCCCGAGTTTGTTGAATTTGGTTTACGCTCGCAGGTCTGGGGTAATATTAAAATAAATCCCGCAGAACATATTGACCGCAAAGCGATGCGCTTTATGGGCGATGCGGCCGCTTATGCTTACATTGCCATGCAGGAAGCGATGACGGATGCGGGCTTAACGGCAGAACAAATTTCTGATCCACGAGTTGGCCTTGTTGTAGGCTCTGGTGGCGCATCTTCAAAAACTCAAATTGAGGCGGCGGATACCCTTCGTGAAAAAGGGGTTAAACGTGTTGGCCCCTATGCCGTGCCAAAAACGATGTCCAGTACTTGCTCTGCCTGTCTGGCAACGCCGTTTAAGATAAAAGGGGTGAACTATTCCATCAGTTCAGCCTGCGCGACCAGTGCTCATTGTATCGGCCATGCGGTTGAACTTATTCAACTGGGTAAGCAGGATGTGGTATTTGCAGGTGGTGGTGAAGAAGTGCACTGGACCCTGGCCATGGAATTTGATGCGATGGGCGCCTTATCCAGCCGTTATAATGAGACGCCAGAGCTTGCTTCCCGCACTTATGATGCACAGCGCGACGGTTTTGTAATAAGTGGTGGTGGCGGTATTGTGGTGGTAGAAGAACTTGAGCATGCCCTGGCTCGAGGCGCGACAATTTATGGTGAAATTGTCGGCTATGGTGCAACGTCAGACGGTTTTGATATGGTTGCCCCCAGTGGTGAAGGCGCGGTGCGCTGTATGGAAATGGCGATGCAAGGTGTTAAAGGCCCGGTTGACTACGTAAACACTCACGGTACCAGTACTCCGGTGGGTGATGTCAAAGAGCTTGCCGCCATTCAGCAGGTGTTTGCCGGTCAATCGCCAGCAATCAGTGCTACCAAAGCCATGACCGGTCATGCCCTCGGTGCCGCTGGAGTGCATGAAGCTATTTACTCTTTACTGATGATGAAGCACAATTTTATCGCGCCTTCAATTAACATCACTGAACTGGATGAGGCAGCCGCTGGCCTGAACATTATCAAACAAGCGCAAGACGCGACGCTTAATACTATAATGTCGAACAGTTTCGGCTTTGGTGGTACCAATGCCACGTTAGTCATGCAACGTTATCGCCCCTGATTTGCTGACCAGTCGCAGTAAACAAAGCCAGGCGAACATTCGTCTGGCTTTTTGTTTTTTGCCAGACTGTGCCCGTGCCAGGATAACGCCCATTATTTGGTCACTTTAAAGAGAAAAACGAGTGTAGATGAACATATACGCTGATGAGAATATGCCGCTGGTAACAGAGTTTTTTGGTCATCTTGGTCCGGTAACCCTGTTTAATGGTCGTACGGTGCAAGCCAGTGAGTTAGCAGACGCAGAAGTATTGCTGGTGCGCTCAGTGACAACAGTTGATCAGAGCTTACTGGCTGAGAATAAGAGATTACGCTTTGTCGGCACTGCGACCATTGGCATGGATCATATTGATCAACGTTATCTGACCTCGCGTGGGGTGAGTTTCAGTTCAGCACCCGGATGCAATGCCCAGTCGGTGCTGGAGTATGTGCTAAGCGCATTATGGTCTCTGGCTGAAAAATACCAGTGGCGGCTGAATAGCAAAACGCTGGGTATTGTCGGTGTTGGCAATATTGGCCAGCGTCTGGCTGAGGCTGCTGCAGCGCTGAACATGAAAGTGTTACTTTGTGACCCGCCACGAGCGCAAGCAGAGGCGGATTTTGTCCATACATCATTCTCAGATGTGTGTCGCCAGGCAGACATTATCAGTTTTCACACACCTATGGTAACAGCTGGGCCGACGCCAACCCGGCATTTATTAAATTCGGCGTCACTGGCATTGCTAAAACCTGAATGTGCCCTGATCAATGCCGCGAGGGGAGCCATTATCGATAATCAGGCATTGCTAAATGCACTACAGCAGTGTCACCGGCCAGTAGTGCTGGATGTCTGGGAGAGTGAGCCGGCGATTTTGCAAGCATTGTTACCTTATCTTGACCTTGCCACAGCCCATATTGCCGGCCACAGTATTGAAGGTAAGGCCCGGGGCACTGCGATGCTCTATCAGCAACTTTGTCAGCTACTGGGACAGGCACCGTTGTGCCAGTTAGAACACCTGTTACCACTACCCGCTGTGGCCAAGGTGCAATTATCTGAAAATTTTGGGCTTCCAGATGTCCAAAATCTGGCAAGGATGTTATATGATGTGCGCCGGGATGATGCGTTATTCCGTTTTCATATTCAGCGGGAAGGGTTTGACTGGTTGCGAAAGTCATATCCGGCGAGACGTGAGTTCAGCTCAGTACAACTGACTGGCACGCAGATACCGGCCTGGATGATGCAGTTAGGCTTTGTAAGTCAGCAAAAAGGGGTTTAAGCATGACATCGCAATACTCATCACAATACAATGTGGCGATTTTAGGCGCAACTGGTCTGGTTGGGCAACATTTGATAGAAATTCTGGAGCAACGTAATTTCCCGGTAGCACAATTATTTCCGCTGGCCAGTAGTCGTTCTGCCGGTGGCACCGTGACCTTCAAAGGCGAGAAAATAACGGTACTGGATGCCGACAGCTTTGACTGGAGCCAGGCGCAAATCGGTTTGTTTTCAGCAGGAGGCAGTGTTTCTGCCATTTACGCACCAAAAGCCGCCGATGCCGGCTGCGTCGTTATCGATAATACGTCACACTATCGCTACGATGCAGATATTCCGCTGGTGGTGCCTGAGGTAAATGCTTCGGCTATCGCTGATTTTCGTAACCGCAATATTATTGCCAATCCAAACTGTTCAACAATTCAGATGTTAGTGGCGTTAAAGCCGATTTATGACGCGGTGGGGATCAGCCGGATTAATGTGGCAACCTACCAGTCGGTAAGTGGAGCAGGGCAGTCAGCCGTCGATGCACTGGCGTCAGAAACGGTGCAACTGATGAACGGCCGGCCACTGGAGGGCGAAGGCCAGTTTGCCCGCCAGATCGCGTTTAATGTTATTCCACAAATTGATGTTTTTATGGATAACGGCTACACCAAAGAAGAAATGAAAATGCATTGGGAAACCCAGAAAATATTTGCCGACAGCAGTATTGCGGTAAATGCGACGGCGGTAAGAGTACCGGTATTTTATGGTCATGCAGAAGCAATACACATTGAAACCCGGATGCCCATTAGCGTGGAACATGCCAAAGCATTACTGGCCGATGCACCTGGCGTTGTGCTACTTGAGGATAATGCTGACTTTCCCACTCAGGTTTGTAGTGCTACTGGTAAAGACGAAGTATTTGTCGGCCGCATCCGGCAGGACATTTCCCATGAAAATGGCCTTAATCTGTGGGTAGTCGCCGATAACATTCGAAAAGGCGCCGCTACCAACAGCATTCAGATTGCTGAGCATCTTATCAGCGATTACCTGTAATAAAAGGCTCCAAATGGAGCCTTTTTTCTGGTTTAGGGTTATGCTGGTAACAATGTCGTTACTGTTTTATATTTTGCTGAGCACATTATTGGTAAATAGTGTATTAATCTTGGAACGCTGTTTGAAGATCTTGGAACGCTGTTTGCATCAGTTTTTTGGAATAAACCAGTGTTGTCATGCATAAAGCATAACTCAGTATAAGTTGCCCGGGTAAGGAAAGGTAATGCCACTTCGTCTCTTGTCTTTATTGTTAGTTGTCAATTTTTCGGCGCTGCTGGCGGCAAGTGCATTTGCTGATGAACCTGCGTCAACGCCTTTACGAGGTCCTAAAAGCGCAGACACTGCGCTTATGCAGCGGCAGTTAGGGCCGCTAAGTGCTACCGACACCTTGTGGCGAATTGCTGAGCAAGTTAAACCTGAAGGCGCTAATGTCAGCACCTATCAGGTGATGTATGCTATTTACCTGAAAAACCCTCAGGCCTTTATTGATGGCAATCTGAACCATCTGCGTCCCGGCTCTACCATACAATTACCTCAGCTGCGGGAAATCCGCTTGGTGGATAATAACGTTGCACGTGCCAAATCAGATGCCGATGACAGGGCCTGGGCAGCGCGCGCCAGCCGTCAGGCTAACCCTCAGCAAAATAGTGCTCAGCAAAATAATGCTCAACAGGCCCAGAGTTCCGCGGTGTCTGCTGCACAATTACAACAGCTTACCGAATTAAAAGATCAGTTTGGCAATTCGCTGCTAATGATAGAAGCGATTGCCAGAGAAAATAACCAGTTGAAGTCTACCTTGACTGAGGTTCAGACCGAGTTGTTAGCGCTGCAACAGCAGTTAGGCGAAGACAGTAGTTTGCAGCAGCAATTAAACACGTTGCTAAAGCAACAAGCTGACATCCTTGCCGCGCAGCAGGCACAGGAACAGCAGGCAGCAGAGGCTGCCAAGTTATTGGCTACAGAGCAGGAGCAAAGTGCCAGTATCTTCAATAACCCGATAACCTGGGTGTTGGCAGCGTCTATTCCAGCACTGATTATCCTATCGTTGGTCGTCTTGTGGTTAAAACGCCGTGGCCAGCAAACCGAGGCTGCGGTAGTTGCCGCGACCAGTTCCGCTGTGCCGCCGGCAGACTACAAGTCGCCTTTACCGCCACTGGATGACAATGATGCAGACGATAGCGGCTTATTTGATATCGATGAAAGCTTGCTTGACGATGCATTTGCAGATAGTGGTGATTTCGGCGCAGCCGACGTACTGGACGATAGCTTGCCCGACTTTAACGATGATGCCTTGCTGGATGACAGTGATCTATTAGACGACGATATCCTACTGGATGACGACAGTTTACTGAGCGCAGGCGAACAAAAAACCACTGCTGCTGAAGATGATCTGCTAAACGATGTTCTGGGTACACCTGAGCTGACTGATGAACCAGCAGCGAGTGAATTTGATGCCAACAATATTCTATCAGACAGTGATTTAAACGCATTACTGTTGGCAGAAGATGACGACGATACGATTATAGAACTTGATGAAGACGAGTTTGATCTGGGCAATGATGACGCAGATATATCAGTCGCTGCGCCGCAGCATGTCGCTGAAGATCAGTTAAAGCAAGAGCTGGCTGCCACGGAAGATGAAGATGTCATTGAATTTGATGAACAGGACATGCCCTCTGCAGCGGCTGAACCGGTATCAGAACACGACCTGTTACAACCTGACCAGTTAGAGCCGCAGGAAATTGAGGAAGAGTTGCTGGAAGAAATTGAACTTGATCTTCCGGATGATTCAGATGACAGCGTGCCGATGGCTGAGGCAGAGCACCTTGCTGAGCCTGTAACCGAACTGGATGACGAGACTGATCTTAACATAAGCGAGGATGAACACATCCTGGTGGAAACCGACAATGACAGCGAGGCGTTAGTTAATGAGCAGTTTGCCAGTGAGCTGAGTAATGACGAGTTTACCGATGCCCAGATTAGCAACCTGGTTGAAGATCAGAACTTTGACCGGACTGAGCTTGATGCATTTGCAGAATCTCTGGCGTTAGAAGACGATGAGCAACGTGAGAAACCGGATGTCGCAGATGATGATCAGGCCTCTGAATTACTCAGTGCAGAGCTTGATGAGTTGTTACAACAAGTTGCAGCCGCTGAGCCCGAGTCCACGCCAATCGACGGAACGCCATCCGATGAAACGGCAACCGACACAGCAGAAGCTGACGCTGATGAGTTGGCTGACGATAACGATACCCTTGCTGATAACGAGGGGCCCGATAACGAAGGACCGGATTTACAAAACAACGAAGATGATTCTGTTTCAAAACCATCTGAAGCTGCCTTATCCGTTGAAAATCCGAGTAAAATACTGGATAGCTATCCGGACCTTGAACTCACTGACGAAGAAGCCAGCGACGATGATATGGCGTTGCCTGCCGACAGCGTCAGTGTATCGCTGGCCGCCGCTGATCCTGAAGCAGACCAAAGCCTGGCAAAGCTCGATGACAGTCAGTTTGACAACCTGCTCACTGAACTGGAAGCGATGGCTCAAACAACAGCTAACGATAGCGAAGAATTAAGCCTGGATGTTGACTCCGTATTCAACCCGGCAACGGATGACGAGAGCTCAGTGGCATTGTCTGATGATGACTTTGTCGAGATTGATAATTTACTGGCCAGCACTGAACAAGCGCAGCAGGATGATGGCCGTTTTGAACAATTAAACGTAGATGTCGGGTTAGACGAATTTGCTGATGTGATCGGCAATGACAACCCGCAGGATGTTGATAAAGAAGATAATGGCTATGGCGCCAAACTTGATCTGGTGCGGGCTTATATTGAGATAGATGACCTTGAAAGTGCCAGTCATATTATTACTGAAATGCTTGATTCAGACGCTCCCGAGCATGTTAAAACTGAAGCAAAAGCGCTTCAGCTAAAAACCAAATAAAGCCAACCCAGAGCCCGCTTGATTGCCGGGCTGTTATCCTGCGGACTCTGCGCTATAATCGCCGCGGTTTATCAGAGGGGGCCCCATGCGAATAGCACTAGGAATTGAATATGATGGCACCGGCTTCTTTGGCTGGCAGCGCCAGCGAGAAGTAAATAGTGTGCAGCAAGAGCTGGAAATGGCGCTGGCTAAGGTTGCCAACAGCCCGGTTGAAGTGTTTTGTGCAGGTCGCACTGATGCCGGTGTGCACGCTACCGGCCAGGTAGTTCATTTTGATACTGAGGTGCAGCGCGACGCAAAAGCCTGGATAATGGGTACCAATAGTCACCTGCCCGATCAAATCGCTGTGCGCTGGGCCAAGCCGGTATCTGACGATTTTCATGCCCGTTTCAGTGCTACCGCCAGACGCTATCGTTACATTATTTACAACCAAAAATTCAGGCCCGCGATTCTGCGCTCAGGGCTGAGTCACTATCACCAGCCACTGGATATCAACCTGATGCAACAAGCCGCACCAGCATTAATAGGCGAACATGACTTCAGCGCCTTCCGGGCGATGCAATGCCAGTCAAAAACGCCATATCGTAATGTTCATCATTTGCAACTAAGCCGGGAAGGCGACTATGTTGTGCTGGATATTAAAGCCAATGCCTTTTTACATCATATGGTGCGAAATATTACCGGGAGCTTGCTCGAGATAGGCATGGGTCGGAAGCCTGTAGGTTGGTTGAACGAATTACTGCAAAGCCGCAATCGCAATCTGGCAGCGGCAACCGCGAAGCCGGGCGGACTCTATCTGGTTGATGTCGACTACCCTGAAACTTATGCTATCCCAAACGTTGCACCAGGACCATTATTTTTATAACTGCTGCTAAGACCAGTTTTCTATATTCTGACAGCGGGTATTTATGCTTTAATAGCAGCCGTTTAGTTTTATTTCGGCGTTTTTTGACGTATTTTGTCTATTATTAGGTCTAACGCCTTATCCCTGTAGATAGGAATGTATTATGAGTTGGTTAGAAAAAATCCTGCCCAGAACCTCTACCTCGGCGCGCCGTAATATTCCCGAGGGCGTCTGGACCAAATGCAGCGCCTGTGATGCGGTGTTGTATAAAGCCGATTTGGATCGTAATTTAGGGGTGTGCCCGAAGTGTGATCATCATATGCGGGTAAATGCCCGTACCCGGCTTAACCATTTCTTCGACAGCCACTCTACGACGGAGCTGGCTGGCGAATTAGAGCCACAGGATTTACTTAAGTTTAAAGACAGCAAACGCTACAAAGATCGGATAACCGCAGCTCAGAAACAAACCAATGAAAAAGATGCCATGATTGTTATGCACGGAACGTTGCATGGTATGCCAATGGTTGCCGCATCGTTTGAATTTGAGTTTATGGGCGGGTCTATGGCGTCGGTAGTCGGTGCCAAATTTGTCGCGGGTGTGGAATATGCACTGACCCATAAAGTGCCTTTTGTTTGTTTTTCAGCCAGTGGTGGTGCCAGGATGCAAGAGGCACTTTTCTCATTAATGCAAATGGCGAAAACGTCAGCTGCGCTGGCCAAGCTCAGTGAGCAGGGCTTACCTTATATTTCTGTGCTTACCGACCCTACCATGGGTGGGGTATCTGCCAGCTTAGCGATGTTAGGTGATATTAATATTGGTGAACCCAAAGCACTGATTGGTTTTGCCGGACCACGGGTTATTGAGCAGACCGTGCGGGAAAAGCTGCCGGAAGGGTTTCAGCGCAGTGAATTTTTGCTTGAGCATGGTGCGATTGATATGATTGTTGACCGGCGGAAAATGCGCGATACTATTGCCCGTCTTATGGCCAAGTTTATGCAGTTGCCAGCCCCGGTATCTGAGCACGACGCAGCTTAGGAATATACTTAGGAAAATATGCCTGATACCTTAACGTCAAGCCAATCGTGTCACACTCTGGCCGATTGGCTTTATTTCATTGAGCAAAGCCATCCCATCGACAAAATTGAACTGGGCCTGGGCCGGGTGACTGAAGTTGCCAGGCGCGCAGAGCTTGCGCAGCTACCCGGCAAGGTGATTCTGATTGCCGGCACCAACGGCAAAGGTTCCACCGCGCGTACTCTGGAACAATTATTGTTAGCCCAGGGCTTTAGTGTCGGTGTCTACAGTTCACCTCATTTGTTGCGATTTAACGAACGTCTGCGGATAAATGGCCAGGACGTCGACGACGTGCACTGGGTTGACGCCATGAGCAACGTTGAGACGCTGCGGGGCAACATTGGACTGACTTATTTTGAGTTTACCACCCTGGCGGCTTTCGCTATTCTGCAGAAACAGCCGGTCGACTTCTGCCTGATAGAAGTGGGACTTGGCGGACGATTGGATGCAACCAATATTGTCAGTCCTGACATCAGTGTTATTACCACCATTGATCTGGACCATCAGGATTGGCTGGGTAATGATCTGGAGAGTATAGGTTTTGAAAAAGCCGGCGTGTTTCGCCAGGATAAACCAGTGGTTATTGGCGAATTACTGCCACCAGACAGTGTTCTTGCCAGAGCAGCTGCGCTTAATTGTGCTGCACTTCGGGTTAATCAGGATTATTTTTTTCAGCAAGCAGCAGATAGCTGGAGTTGGCAGTGTGGCGCTGTCAATTACCAGCAACTGCCACTGCCGGGACTGCCGGTACAAAATGTCGCGACCAGTCTGGCCGTATTAAGCCAGCTATCATTGTTACCTGAGCAGGCAGAGTTAGCCAGAGTGCTTGCAACGCTCAGCTTGGCAGGGCGGATGCAGTTTTTGCAACACCAACCCGCGATTATCATTGATGTAGCGCACAATCCGCAATCGACCCGTTATCTTGCCAACAAGCTGACAGAGCTAAAGCCGGGGTACGGCAAAGTGATTGCGTTGGTTGGCATGCTAAAAGACAAAGACATAGCACAGGCCCTGGCACCCTTGACCTCTGTAATTGATCAATGGCATCTTAGCAGTCTGCCTGGTCCTCGGGGCGCTGCCGCAGCACAATTGGCGCAGGCGCTGGTGCAGGCTGATTGTCAACAGCATCCTGACGTGGCCAGTGGATTTAGTTCTGCACGCGAATTACAGCAACAGGATGATTTAC
The DNA here is from genome assembly GCF_041616895.1 of Arsukibacterium sp. Taxonomy (GTDB): domain Bacteria; phylum Pseudomonadota; class Gammaproteobacteria; order Enterobacterales; family Alteromonadaceae; genus Alishewanella. Next base: position 6,051 of record NZ_JBFJPY010000029.1, on the reverse strand, counting down.
TTGTTATTTTTGGCTCATTTGTCACGGTTTCAGCGGTGTTGGCAAGCTATGATCAGGAGGCAACATGACCGCAGGCTTTAAGCACAGACTACTAGGTGCCACTATTTTAATACTAGCCGGTATCATTTTTTTACCTGATTTACTCGACGGTGAAAAACAAGTGGTAAAAGATGATTTTAAAGTAATACCCGATCGCCCCGAATTTCAGGGAGTTCAGCAAGCTGATGCTTTTGATCAGGCGGAATTTGACCGTTCCAGCAATGTTGCTGCAGTACGTGAGATGCAGGAAAATGCGCTGGATAGCGAAACCGCTGACGGTTCAGTAACCGCTCAGGACGAAGCTGAACGCTTGCCATCCCAAGACTATGCCGAGGTGACCGTAACTGCGCCAAACGACGCTATTGCCGCTGCAAAGCCGGAAACGCCAACGGAGCCTGCCGCAGGCAACCTTATGGCGGAGAATGCCTGGGTGGTTCGCGTAGGCAGCTTTAGCAATCCACAAAATGCCAATGCCCTGGTCGCGAAACTTCGCCAGGAAGGTTATGCCACGTTTACCCGGAATATTACCAATAGCAATGGTCAGAAATTGACCAGTGTTTTAGTGGGGCCCGAACTTCGAAAAGCGTCTCTTGAACAACAGGTTGAGCAATTACAGCAACTGACCGGAATAGCTCGCCTGGTCGTAAGCCGTTATCAGGTGACTGAAAATAATTAGCCAAGTTAGAGCCGGTTTGATAGAATGCGCGCCGTCATCAGGCATCCTTTGGTAGCAAATGGTTTGGGTTGATTTTGTTATACTGGCAATTATTGCCTTATCGGCTGTTATCAGTCTGATCCGTGGTTTCGTCAAAGAAGCTATCTCTCTGGTAGTATGGTTTCTGGCATTTTTCATCGCCAGTCAGTACTACCCAAAACTTGCAACACTCTTTACCAATATCACTGATCCTACTATCCGCAATGCGTCGGCTATCGCCATTCTTTTTATTTGTACGCTGATCCTGGGCGCTCTGATTAATTTTGTTATCGCTAAATTGGTGCAAAGTACCGGCTTGTCGGGAACCGACAGGGTACTCGGGCTGGTATTTGGCGCACTTCGCGGCGTATTGGTTGTCAGTGCCGTATTGTTTTTTATGGACGCGTTCACCCCGGCAGCACAAGCGTTGTGGTGGCAGCAGTCTGTGTTGATCCCCGAGTTTGGTTTTATCATCGAATGGTTTTTTGAGTATCTGGAAAATCATTCAAGTTTTATGCAAAAGCCTTAAGGCTGGCGAGGAAATAATCAATGTGTGGTATCGTTGGAATCGTAGGTAAGTATCCGGTTAATCAGGCGCTATATGATGGTCTGACAGTGTTACAACATCGGGGCCAGGACGCCGCAGGTATTGTCACAGTTGATAACAATACCCTCAGATTACGTAAAGCCAATGGTTTGGTTAAAGACGTGTTTGAAACCCGCCACATGCAGCGATTATCGGGTAACATCGGTATAGGGCATGTTCGTTATCCTACCGCAGGGTCATCCAGTACTGCGGAAGCCCAGCCGTTTTATGTTAACAGCCCATTTGGCATTGCCCTGGCCCATAACGGTAACTTAACCAATTCTCACGAGCTGAAAGAAGATATGTTCAGGTTGGCTCGTCGTCATATTAACACCACCTCTGACTCTGAGATTTTATTGAATATTCTGGCGCATGAACTGCAAGCAAAATCGACAATGCAGTTGGAGCCGGAGCAGATATTTAATGCTGTGGCCAGCGCGCACCGCAAAATACGGGGCGGTTATGCGGCGGTAGCGTTGATTATTGGTCATGGCCTGGTGGCGTTTCGCGATCCCAATGGCATCAGACCGCTGGTGATGGGTAAGCGGGAAACGGCCGCGGGTACTGAATACATGGTTGCCTCTGAGAGTGTGGCGCTTGATGCAGACGGCTTTACGGTTTTGCGGGATATCTCCCCGGGTGAAGCGGTTTACATTACTGAACAAGGCGAGTTATTCAGTCAGCAGTGTGCCGAGAACCCGAGTTATACCCCGTGTATCTTTGAATACGTCTATTTTGCCCGTCCTGACTCTACCATTGATAATATTTCAGTGTATGCCTCCAGAGTGGCGATGGGTAAGGTGCTGGGCGAGAAAATTAAGCGGGAGTGGGCGCATCTTGATATTGATGTGGTAATCCCTATTCCTGAAACAAGTAACGATGCGGCGTTAGAAATAGCTAATGAACTTGAGTTGCCATTTCGCCAGGGTTTTGTCAAAAACCGTTATATCGGTCGTACTTTTATTATGCCGGGTCAGGTGCAGCGCAAAAAATCGGTCAAGCGCAAACTTAATGCGATCTGGCAGGAATTCAAAGGCAAAAATGTACTGCTGGTCGATGATTCAATAGTGCGGGGCACCACCTCTGGCCAGATTATTGAAATGGCCAGGGAAGCTGGCGCTAAGAAAGTTTACTTTGCTTCAGCAGCACCGGAAATCCGCTTTCCGAATGTGTACGGCATTGATATGCCTTCGGCCAATGAGTTAATTGCTCATGGTCACGATGTGGAAAGCATTTGTGAAACCATTGGCGCGGATGGCCTTATATTTCAGTCATTGCCTGATCTGATCGCCGCGGTTCGCTCTGAAAACCCAGAGATTAAGCGCTTTGAAACCTCGGTGTTTGATGGCCACTATGTGACCAATGATATAGATCAGGATTATTTAAACCGGCTTGATCAGTCACGCAGTGATGATGCCAAAGCCCATACTGCAATGTCCATGGCCACAAATCTGGAAACCTATAACGAAGGTTAATTGCGGCTTAGTTTGCGGTTTCAAAATAAAAAAGGCGCTTCAGGCGCCTTTTTTAGTCAGTGTGGGTCTGTGTTACTAAAATTTGTCAGTGAGTATAAGTTGGGCCAAAGCCCGACATCCACAAGATAACGGTTGTCGCCATTAACACCGCCAACAAGGTTAACCCACCGGTAACCACGGAGCTGGCATAGATAAAGCCGCGCTCTTCCGGTATGTGCATTAAAATAGGGATACCCACGTACAGCAAATATACTGAGTACGCTAAGCCCACCAGGCCGACACTTACCACAAACCACAGCTCTGGATAAAGTGCGGCAAACCCTACCATAAACAGGGGGGTAGAGGTGTAAGAGCATAACTCTACGGTCTGGGTATACGTTGGCTCAGCGCCAAATGTATGGGCCATCCAGTGTGCCAGTAACGCCAGAGTAAATACGCCTATAATTAACGCAAAATACATCGCAACAGACATAATTAATGCACTTTGCGACGTAAGCTTTATTGGGTCACCAACCCCAATACTCCAACCTAAGTGGACGGCAGAGAAATACGCACAGATTGCCGGTATCAGCGCAACAATCATGATGTGCGCCATGCTGTAGCGAAAACTTTCATGTCTGGCATCAATGGTATGCCATTCTTCTTTCGGGTGGGCATATATGCCCCATAAATGGTTTAGTATCATCATTATTATCCTTTTTACTACGCCCCTCATATCGGGCAACTAGGTTACTAAGCCACCCTTATCTCAGTTATGACTAAATCTTGTGCATTCGTCAAGCAACTTGCACTAATTTTCAACAAAGCAACCATCCAGATCAAACTTGGTCGTTGCCGGTGCTTTGGGTATAATACGGCAACTTTTTAAGACTCAGTTCAAACTATGCAACGCAGTGAATGGCTACAACTGTTACAACCAATAAACCACTTTTTAGGTTGCACAACACCCGACGCGTGGCTGGAGCAAGCAGCACGACCAGAGAATCTGCCTATCTTGTTGCGGGACCATTTGATTTGCGAATTAAAAGCGGCGCAAAGTGCCATGTATCTTATTCGCCGGTATGCGGTGGATGACAGTAGTGCTGATGCCTTGCTGCAATGGCTGAAACCGTTTGAAGATTTTACGTATCGTCAACAAGGTGACTGGCGGGCTTTAGCGGGGCTTAGCTTGAAAAAATCGATGATCCCTCAGGCAAGCAGCCAGTATGCTCAGGATTTAATTGATAAAATGGTGCTGCTGATTAAAGAAGAGCTGCATCACTTTTATCAGGTACTTGAGGTAATGGCAGCTAATGGCATTAGTTATGAAAAAACCACGTCCAGCCGTTATGCAAAAGGCATGCTGCGCCATGTCCGCACCTATGAACCACAGGCAATGGTTGATAAACTGATTTGCGGTGCTTTCATTGAGGCGCGCTCGTGTGAGCGTTTTGCCAGGCTGGCGCCATTACTTCCGGCCCGAATTGCGGAATTCTATATTTCGTTACTGCGCTCTGAAGCACGGCATTATCAAGACTATCTGTCATTAGCCGAGCACATTGCTGAGGCCGACATTAGTGAGCGGGTAGCTTTTTTTGGCAAGGTGGAAGCGGAATTAATTAGTAACCCGGATCCTGACTTTAAATTTCACAGCGGCTGCCCAAAGCATGCCGCTAGTGATCAGTCAGCGGCGTAAATACCAGCTGCCAGTTATCAGGCGATACGGTTAAATAACTACTCTGACTATACCAGTCACCTAAAACATAACGCTCACCAGGTTTGCCATTTACGTCAACCTGATGCACTGCGGGGCGGTGAGTATGGCCGTGGATCAGTTTCAGTACGCCGGCGTTCGCCATCACTCTAGGCACCTCCTCTGGTGTCACGTCCATAATTTGCACTTGCTGCTGTGCCGCATAACGAGCCTTATTCGCTGCGCTTTTTCGGCGGGCTTTGGCTGCAATACCCTGACGGAATGTTAACGGCGTTTTTAGCAACATCCATTGCCACCAGGGCTGGTTCCACCATTTACGAAACCGCTGATAAGCAATATCCATAGTGCATAAGCTATCACCGTGCATAATGAGGGTCGGGGTGCCATACAAGTCAATGACCTGCTGCTGCGGCAATAACTGCATGCCGGCACGATGAGCGTATTGCTGGCGCAATACAAAGTCACGATTACCGTGAATAAAGTAGATGGGTACGGTCTTGCTTAACGCGGCCAGAGCCGTTGCTACCGTATCAAGTAGCGGCTCTGGATTATCATCGCCAATCCAGACTTCGAATAAGTCACCCAGAATATACAGAGCATCGGCGGCAATGGCTTTCTCGCTGAGAAACTGCAGAAAGGCCGCAGTAATGTCGGGCCGGTCTGCTGCTAAATGCAAATCTGCGATAAACAGGGTATGTGCTGTTGGCATCGAGCGCGCCGACTTACGCCAGCAACTCCGCTTTTTCAATGACTACCGGCTCAAGCGGCACATCGCTGTGACCGGCAACACGACCAGTTTTTACCTGGCGAATTTTATCAACTACATCCATACCAGCGGTGACTTCACCAAACACACAATAGCCCCAGCCCTGGCTTGATTCAGCAGTGTGGTTTAAAAAGCTATTGTCGGCAATGTTGATAAAAAACTGGCAGGTGGCGGAATGCGGATCGTTAGTCCGCGCCATGGCAATAGTCCCTTTTTTATTCGGCACTTTATTGTTGGCTTCATTTTTAATGGGGGCTTTGGTTTCTTTCTGATCCATATCCGGGGTAAAGCCACCGCCCTGGATCATAAAGCCGTCAATCACCCGGTGAAATATAGTGCCATCTAAAAAACCATCTTTAACATAGCTGATAAAGTTTTCGGCGGTAACCGGCGCTTTGTCAGCAAATAAATTAAGGGTGATAACGCCATAATTGGTATGTAAATTAATCATTGAATTGTGTCCTCTGTTTAAGTGCGGCTATTGTAACTCAGCCGGGTCATTTCATAAAGCAAGGATAGCGGCTGCAGTTTGCCGGTGGTACACTAGCGGGCTGAATGTTAAGCCGTTATAACGTCGTTTTGAGGATACTCATGTTACAAATCTACAATACCCTAAGCCGTAAAAAAGAAGTGTTTAACGCGATTGAGCCAGGCAAAGTTGGTTTGTATGTTTGTGGTATCACCATTTACGATTATTGCCACGTCGGCCATGCCCGAACCTATGTTGCGTTTGACGTGATTAACCGCTACCTGCGCTTCTCTGGCTACGATGTCACCTATGTACGTAATATTACCGAT
>NZ_JBFJPY010000028.1:0-33387 GCF_041616895.1 Arsukibacterium sp. | reverse complement strand
GCGTTATCGCCCAGCTGAATTGCACCATTTACTGTGCTAAGGCTTTGATTAACTGTAAAGTTACGGCCCGCTTCAATAGACCCATTGACTGTTTCAGCACTGTCAACTGAGACATCGTCACTCATTTTAATGCCGCCATTAACCAGCGATACTGTTATAGCGCTGCTATTGCTGGCGATTTTCACACTGCCATTTACCAGTGACACATTGCCATAGGTACTATCAGCAGCCGCACGGTTGCCTACTCCACTTAACACCAGGGTCGCGGCTACTAAAGTGCTAACAGCAGCAAATTTAAAAAGTTTCATTGTTATATCCTTATTGGTTAGTTATTGCTGCTTATTCTGCAAGGGCTTTGCCAAAATTAAGTACCTGATAAATATATATTTAAATCTATCGAGCTGACACCGGGCCGCCGAATTTCGCCATTATTTGGTGAAATGCGCCACTTAATAGAATAATAACTCGTAATAGTAAAAGAGCGCGGTTCGACAGGCCGTCAGGGCATTATTCTGGCCAGCACTGTTGCATGTGTGGTCAGCGGTAGCGCCAAAATGGCCGCTTCGCCAGAAGCAGGAAAGTAGCCGGTCAGGGCGGTAAAGTTAACCTGATGGCTTACCAGTACAGTGGGTGCCGGTAGCTGAGTCAGGGAAAACCGTTGCACTAAGGCTGCCGTCTGTTGTTGTCGATCGCCCCGGCCAGCAAAAAAAGAATTAAGAGCGGGCAGGGCTTGTACCTTGGCGATGGCCATTAATTCAGCAGTTTCCAGGCAACGGCACCACTGGCTGCTGAATAACGTGATGTCAGTAGTAACCTGTTGGCGGAGTAAATCTCCCCAGGCTTTTGCCTGTTGCTGCCCCTGGTTATTTAAATTGCGCTGCGTGCTGCAATCAGCCAGCTTAAATCCTGCCGGATCACCGGTGCCTGGTGCTAATGCATGGCGCATGATCAGCACCGCTTTACCCTCACGCCAGGCCTCCCAGGCTGCATCATTAGCTGCATCATTGGCATATAACACACCGCTAAATAAGGTGCACAGAAGTATTGTCACGAGTTTCATTGGCATCGCCTGTTGTTAAAGCATTGCTTATGCTACGGCCGATATCTGTGGCAGGTTTACCACGACAACGGACGCACTTATTACGCTATGGCCCTGTAATACTTACCTGCTCCGCTAAAAATATTACGTCTTTTGCCTCTTTAGCTTAGCAGCAACTCGTTGCAGCATTAGTTTTTACTGGCCTGCGCCTTATTTTGTAAAGTGGTATCGGTATTGCTTTACTCTTTGCAGTGACTTTGCAGCCATATTTGAATATTGCTGGTAATTTTAACGCAATTGAGGACCACCACGATGAGCAAACAACAAAACGAAAAAGTGATACTGATTACCGGCGCATCCAGCGGCATAGGTGCGGCCACGGTACAAAAAGTTGTCGCCGCGGGCCACAAAGCGGTTATTACTGCAAGAAGCGCTGACAAGTTAAATGCCCTTGCTGAACGCTTGGGTACCGATAAGGTTTTGCCGGTAACTGCTAACGTGTCAAAGCTGGCTGACATTAGCAATGTGGTACAACAAGCCAAACAGCGGTTTGGCCGGCTGGACGTGGTATTTGCCAATGCCGGCACCGGTCTTAATACTGCAGGTATTGCTGACGGAGACCCGGATGAGTGGCAAACCATGCTCGATGTCAACGTGAATGGCCTGTTGTTCACAGCCAAAGCCAGCCTGCCCGCACTTAAGGAAACCCAGGGCCACTTTATTGTTACCAGTTCAGTGGCAGGCAAAATAACCTTGCAAGGATCAGTCTATGGCGCGTCTAAGTGGTTTGCGTATGGCTTTGGCCAGAATTTAGCGGCGGAAATGAAACAGTGGAATGGCCGCTGCACCACTATTTGTCCTGGCATGGTAAATACGCCTTTTTTTGACGAAGCCAAACCCGACAAGTTACAACCGGAAGATATTGCAGACGCCGTAATGTTTGCTATTTCAGCTAATTCACGGTGCGATGTGCGGGAAATTACCCTGATGCCGGCGAATTAACTCAGCAGCAGTGCGTTACTTTTTCGAACTAAACCAGACAATGTGGCAGCAATTTCAGGTTTTGCTGCCGCGTTTCTGTCAGGCTAAGCGATCATTTCTTGCCAATACAACCGCGCTACAGGTAAGTTAGGGCTAATTAATTTCGCTACGACGTGCGATAAGCACCGCCTGATACTAACCATGAGATACTTATGACTGACTCAAAATGGCTTGTCCTTTTAACAGCATTACTGATGACCGGTTGCGCCGGGATGGATAAATCGCAGTGCCTGACTGCCGACTGGCGCACTATTGGTTTTGAAGACGGCGCTAATGGTAAGCCTGAAACAGCCATCGCCACGTATCGGCAGGAATGTGCTGATCACGGAGTTACCCCTGAACTTAATGCTTACCGACTGGGCCACCGTGCAGGGTCAGAGCGCTTCTGTACCCGGGTCAACGGCTTTAACGTAGGCAAGCGGGGGGCAAGTTACCAGAACAGTTGCATGCCAGATTTAGAAGCAGACTTTTTGCCGGGTTACCGTGACGGTAAAACATTATATGACTTGCAACGTGGTTTAAATTCCGCCCGCTCGGCTGCCGAAAAGCAACATCGCCTGATCAGTGCGCTGGAGCAGGATATCGTGAGCAATACTGAGTTGCTGGTGGCAGACGGTTTAAGCCGTGAGGAAAGAGTACAGCTGTTATATGACATTGAAATGCTTAAAAGCGAGTTGGATCATGCGATAAACCTGCTGCCTGCACTGGAGCATGATGCCCACTTGGCTGAGCAGGCTTACATCAAGGCGGAGCAGCGTTTGCGGGATCATCTTTAAACTGCGTTTACTCCAAAAAAATGTTTACCTTGAAGTAACATCAGAGTTATTATTTTAACTCTCGTTATTAACAAGGAGCCTAAGGTGAAAAAAATCATAGTGTCACTATTTTTCAGCGGCAGTGTGTTGGCCAATTCTGCTCAGCAAGAACAGCAAATTAATATGATGCTGACCATGATGGAAAGCATGGGAGAAATGACCCGCCTGGCCGAGTGCATTAATATACCCAAGCCCCGTCTGCAAACTTTGCTGCGCCAAACATTATCCGAATGTGGCATTGGCGACATAACAGTAGAAGCGTCCGAGCAGCAGCACACAGCCTGCCTGCATGCTAGTCTGGAAAGACGCAGTGGCGTTTCAGCGGATCGTTGGCTGGCATGCGACAACAGTGATGAGGAACAAGAAGACCCGTTATTGGCAGAGCTGGATGCGTTAAATGAGCGGATAGGTGAGCGTGAACCGACGGTGGCCGAGCAACGGCAATTAGAGCAGATTATCGAACGGATGCAACAGCGCGGGGTTGCCGACATGCAGCAGATGGTTGATGGCATGATCGCCGGCAGTCAGGGTTCTGAAGCACTTATTACTCTGCCATTATTTCCGGATGCGCAATTGCTGATAAATATTCCGGCACAAGGTGAAATTGAAATTGCCGAACAACGCTATACCACCTTGCCCGGCGCGTCATTTTTAACTACTGCCACGCCGCAGCAAGTATTAAATTATTATCGCGAACAGCTACCTGCTTATCACGTTCATACACCTTCGATGACTGCAACAGGTGATGTTGCATTAATGCAACACATGCCCCCGGGTTTTGATTACAGCAGGGATTTCGGGCAGGCGTTTGCTATTCCACATATTTATATTCAACCCGCCGGCGACAGTGGAAAAAGAAAATTACCCGGCGCTAACAGCATGTTTTATATTTACTATCAACCCGCTGATTAACAGCTAGTCATCCTGGTCCGCGGCAACGCGGGCCCGGCGTTCTTCCTCTTCGGCAAAAGCGGCTTTAATTTGCTCCAGCACCGAATCCACATCGGCAGCACTGTCATCGGCAATAAACTCGCCGGTTAACTCGGTATCCGGGGTAAGCTCACCGGCCTCGTACAGCGCCCAAATCTCGCCGGCGTAATTGGTACTTAGTAACTGTGGCGCATACAAGCCGTAGTAGTCGCGCATATTGTTAATATCGCGCTCCAGCATCCATTTGGCGTTGTTGTTGGCGGCGGCGTCTACCGCCTGCGGCAAGTCGATAATCACCGGGCCGTAATCGTCTACCAGCACATTAAACTCAGACAAGTCACCGTGCACCAGGCCCTCGCACAGCATGATCACCACGTACTGCATCATGGTAGCGTGATCGGCCAGCGCAATTTCTTCTGCCATTGCAACATCGCCTAAGCGCGGCGCGACCATACCTTCATCATCGCACACCAGTTCCATCAGCAGCACACCGTCATAACAGCCATAAGGCTGTGGCACCCGCACCCCGGCTTTTGCCAGCTTAAACAGGGCATCGACTTCGGCATGTTGCCAGCTTTGCTCCTGCTGGGCCCGGCCAAACTTAGAGCCTTTTTCAATAGCACGGGCCCGGCGGCTATTGCGCCCTTTGCGACCTTCCTGATACAGCACCGCTTGTTTGAAGCTACGTTTATCTGCTTCTTTATATACTTTGGCGCAGCGAATATCCTCGCCACACCGGACGATATACACCGCAGCTTCTTTGCCACTCATCAGTGGCCGGATAACTTCATCCACCAGACCTTCGTCGACCAGCGGCTGAATACGTTTCGGTATTTTCATAGCGCCCTTATACCCTAGTTAACAACGCCAGGGAATATGATAACAGCGCTAATCCAACAAAAAATACCGAATTACCCGGAAAAAGTTAATTGCTGTCGATGGTCAGTTGGCCCGGACAACGATACGGGGATCGTATTCATCGCAGCCCTCTACAGTAACCGCATAATCATAGTTACCATCAGCCTCTGCAGTAATCAGACAACGCAGCTTACCATTTTGATTTGCCCGTAGCCTGCAGCCGGGCTGGAAAGGACTTTGCTCATAAAACCGGATGCTGTAAGCCTTTTTCGGCTCTGTTTGCCAGATAATGTGTTTGTCGCGGGCACCGCAGGCACAATCTTTTTCGTTACCACAGCCAGCACGGTTGTCGTTACCATTACTTTTACAATTGTCATCTGTCGGTGGCACTATGGCTTCAATGCACCCTTGCGCATTCAAGGTAATAGTCAGGGTTTGGTCTTTTTTTGCGGCGAGCGTGTCGACACTAAGCAACAGCCCGGCCAGTACAATGATTAAAAGAATCGTTTTCATATCTTGCTCCAGTAGCGTTTGAACAGTCTGTGCTGAACAATATTTGCGACATTGATTACTCCGGTATCTTCGGATCAGCAGCAATTAATGCAGCTGCATAGCCTCCAGCAATTGCCTTTGTAACCAGATCAGTTCCGGCCGCCGGTTTGGCACAATTAAAGCTGGCAATGGCTAAATCGTAGTAAATGTAAAAATCGTCAATAGTGGTATTAAGAAGTTGCTGCATGTCAGCTAACGCCTGCGGACATTGACCCAGCTCGGACCGGATCCGGATAATTTGCGACAATAACGCGCGGGCATCCTGATTCACCGCCAGGTTTGCCAGCGCCTGTTGCAATGCCTGCTGGTAATACTGCTGTGCTTCCTGCTCCTTTCCCGCTTGCGCATCCAGACTGTCGGCAAGGTTAGTTAATATGGTGTAGTCATCGCTGCTTTTTCGCAGCGCATAGCGGTACATCTGTTCTGCTTCGCTAAACTCGCCGTTAAAATAGTAAGCGGTGCCCAGATTGGAATACGCCAGTGATAATGGTGATTTTGCGACAACTTTGTGCCAGGCCCTTATCGCTGCTGCAAAGTCATTAATGAAAAAATAGCTGGCACCGAGTGTATTCTGCAGATCAACACTGTCCCGGTTAATCAGCGCAGCGCGTTCTAACTGCCTGATGGCGTCACTGAATCTGCCACTGCTGTATAAAAACCGGCCATAGTTGTTGTAGTGCTGCCAGTAACCCGGCTCAAGTTCAATGGCGTCTTTAAACAGCTGCTCGGCCTGGTCATGCTGCTTTAAATCTGCCAATAACAGTGCTTTGCCGGTGATGGCGTCAGGCAGACGCGGATTAAGGAGCAGCGCGGAGTCGTAAAGGCCAAGCGCTTTATCATACTCGCCACGGGTACGATATAAATCGCCCAGCACACTGGAAATCGGTGCCTGATTAGCGGTGAAGCTTGCTGCGTGCTCACAGGCCTGCTTTGCTTGTTCAAATTCAGCAACACTGCGATTAATAGCGTATTTTTCCAGATGCAGCTTACATAACCCAGCTGAGGCCATAGCAAAGCGGGGGTCGAGTTCCAGGGCCCGTAAAAATAAATATTCTGCCTGCTCCAGGCTCTGCATGTCTGCTATTTGCTGTAATAAGTTATTGGCGCGTAAATACGCATCGTAGGCCTGAAAATTGGAAGTAAGAGTGTAATCAGCCTGCTGTAAAGATTGATTTTGCAGCAATAAGCTAAACGCACTGGTTAACTGCCGGTATAACTCCTGCTGCAACTGAGGCAGTTGCTGCCTGGGTACCGTTATGCGACTGGCCCACTGTCGCACGCCGCTACTCAGTTGAATCATAACAACCTCCAGCTTCAGCTCTTGCTCGCTGGCTTGTAATTTACCTTCGATAAGATATTCAGCACCAAGACGCTCAATCATCAGCTTATTGTCAGCCAGGTCAGGTACTCCTTGCATCGCTCTGGCCGAAATAACCGGAAATGCATTCAGCTGCGTTAGCGAATAAAGCAATTCGTCGCGAATGCCGTCTATCAGGTAACTGTCAATTTTTTGCTCCGAGCTGCTGTCCTGTCGAAACGGCATTACGGCAACGGAGTTTCCCAGGAATGGAACGTCAATAACTTCGCTCGCTGTTGCCGGTTTTATCGTATCAGCTTCAATGTCGATTGCCCGCTTTAATGAGCTACCTAACACCGTTACGGTAAAACATGACAACACCAGAAAGCCGATATCGACTTTAAGTTGGCGGCGCCAAAATTGGCGTGCTTTTGGGTTCTCCGATATACCCAGTCTGGCGCGCTGCAGTTTTAAATCCCTTAACCAGGTGTAAACCAGAATGACCGGAAACAACATGATGATGATCAGTAAGGTAAGCTTCATGCCGCGGTTAGTGATATGCAATAGTGGAAAGGTTATTGCCATTACCTGAATAAACACCCATACCGCAACCAGAAAGGCAACGCTGACTCGAAATAACCGGCTGCCCTTTACCAGTGCATACAACCAGGACCACTTAACCCGCTCCGAAGGAGCGCTGGTCAGTGACAGAGGTTGCATGGTAACGGGTTGCATTAACCTGTAGCCGCGCCGGGGGAAGGTTTGAATGTATACCGGACAAGCGGTCTGATCGCCAAGGGCATGTCGAAGCTCACTGACCAGATGAGACAACGTATCTTTAGAAGTTTCAGCGCTACCCGTTACTGCCATAAGCAATACCGACTGACTCACGACTTGCTGCGCATGGGCGGCCAGCACCAATAGCAACTCCATGGCATTGGCCGATACATGGCGGTGCTCGCCCTTCACCACTAACTGGCCGGTATCAGGTAATACCTGAACATCCCCGATAAAAAAACCAGCGTGCAGGGTGTTTTTATGCTGCATGTCGGCAACCGTATGGTCGTTACCTGTATCTGAGTGCCTGCGGTTATTCATGTGATCCGTAACAAGTGCTGAGAATATTTATAGCAAAAACACTGCATTACTATCCTTAGAAGCCGCTAAAGTATGGCGCAGAACCGTGAAATATCCAGCAACCACTGGTTAATTCGAGGCGCAGTACGCCACTTTACTTAACGCGCCCATTCAGAGTAACCTCCTCGTAACAATTACTTAATTCTAATATCTTAAACAGGGAATAACGACATGGCTCTACTTAATGCAGTAGCCCGGGGCACGGCTAAACTATTGTTTGGGTTATTTTTGCTGTTAACCGCGTTGTATTTAGCACTGCTGGTGATTAACTGGCAGGACGCCGCACCCAATGCCGACAGCCTGCATATGCAAAGCCTGCTGCAGCAGGATGCGATACCCGCAGAGCAAAATGGCTATCACTTTTACCTGGCCCAAAATGCCAATAATGAGTTACTGCTAAGCGGGCCACTGCAGGAGCTTTATCACCAGTGCAGCGAAGCAGAGGCGTGCAACGCATCACTGACTGCCCACACCGATTTAGCTGAGCTGATCGCACTGCAACAACCACTAATGGCGTTTTATCAGCAGTTATTACAGTACGCTAACTGGCAGGACCCACCGCCGAAAATGATGGAACTCCCAGCGTATCAGGGGCTGTTACACGGTCAGCGTTTATTATTATGGCAGGCCTGGCTGGAGGCTAAGAACGGCAATATTGAACAGGTTAAAACCACCCTGCAAGCAGATTACCAGTTCTGGAAAACCGTATTGGCTAACACCAATAGTCTGATAGCAAAAATGATTAGCATGGCGGCTATAAAGCATCACTTTAATTTAGGTACAGTCATTATCAACCAGTTGCCGGAAGAGCAGCGGGGGGCGGCAACGCCAGAGAACTGGACTAAAGCTTTTAGTGATAAGGAGTTAAGTCTTGAACTGGCGCTGGCAGGTGAATGGCATTTTGCAGCAGATTTTACATCCTCAGCGCTGGGCATTAAACCGTCCTATTCCGGCACGGAAGTTAACAAATTCGAGAAGTTGCTGGTCATTTTGTCTCGCCCACTTATGTTAGTAGAAGACACTAAAAACATTCACGCCACACAGCTGCTGCAGCTACAACAGGATGCATATCATCAAGCTGCTGCCTACCCCTGGTATAGCTGGCTGCGCAATCCGCTGGGTAAGATCGTTATGACAACAGGCACCGCACACTATAAAGACTATCAACAGCGGTTGCTAAAGCTCGAGCAGCAGCGCCAGGATGCCTTGCAAAACCTGAATTTAGCAGGTTAAAGCTTCTCAGCAGTGGCCGGACTGCAACTGGCCGCTGCGCTAACCTGCTGCTGTAATTGCTGCGCCAGTTGCCGTAACTGCACCAGTTGCTGATCGTCCATCGCTACCTGGCAGCGCAGTGCCTGCATTACCCCACTAATTTCTTGCTGCAAGGCTTTGCCAGCAGGGGTTAACACCACCTGCTTTACCCGTTCGTCATGCACGCTTGGCAGGCGCTGCAATAATTGCTTTTGTTCCAGCTTTTTGACTAAAGGAGTTAAGGTGCCAGAATCAAATAAGGTAGCCTGGCCCAGCTTACCTAAACTGATATTGTCCTGCTGCCATAAAGCCAGCAATACCACGTACTGCGGGTAAGTCAGGTCAAACGGCTGCAACAATGGCCGGTACAGCCGCACCATCGCATTCGATACACTGTATAGCGCAAAACATAATTGTTGATCCAGCGGTAAAGTCAGGCTCATGTCGGGGTCCGGGTTAGCCAAGCACTGCCGCGCAGTATAGCGGCTTGAAAGTAAGCAGTACACAAAAAACTTGCATGCAAGATATTTGCATGCTAACTTACTGCCACTTTCCGAAGTATTTATCATTAACTAAGGAGTTACCATGGATATTCTTTATAAAGCAGTTGTTACCTCTACCGGTGGCCGTAATGGCGAGGCAGTATCAGATGACGGCCTACTGAACGTGAAACTGTCGGCCCCTAAACAACTTGGCGGTGATGGTGGCGCCACTAACCCGGAGCAACTCTTTGCCGCAGGTTATTCAGCTTGCTTTATTGGCGCCATGAAGGCCGTAGCCGCAAAAAGCAAAAGCAGCTTGCCGGATAACCTAAGCCTGACTGCCGAAGTGGGCATTGGCAAAATTGAAGGCGGTTTTGGTTTAGATGTTGATTTACATATTAACTTGCCGGGTATGGAACAGGCGGCAGCCGATAAGCTGGTCGAGCAGGCGCATCAGGTATGCCCGTATTCAAATGCGACCCGTGGCAATATTGAGGTGCGCCTGCACGTCACTGTGTAACGCCCTGAAAAGTCGCCACTTTATAATAGCGCAGGCTCAGGGCCTGCGCTTTTTTATTGTAAATTAGCGGACTTTACTGCGCACAGGCCCCCGTTTGCCAGAAAGTACCGTCATCTGATGACAACGTAGTCACCCCCCACGTAGAACCAGCCATGGCCGCATTGCTGCCGTTAGCAAAATAGTTCGGCGTGTAAAAGTTGCCGGTACTATAGGCCCTGCCTGCGACCTTATGGCTGTAATTATTGGTTGTAAAGGCGACACAATTTGCTGGAGGCGGTGGAGGTGGCGGATTATCGACATCACCGTCACCCGGATTAGCGCTGCTACATGTCTGCGCCGGGCCAACACAGCTGGCGTCATCATCCCGCCAGCGACACTGCGTGCCGGTGACCACGTTTTCACGTAATACAAAGCTGGCGGTGCTGTATTCCAGATAGCAATTGGCATAATTGGTGTAGTCCAGCCGACCGGCGCTGATATGCTGATCCAATGTGGCATTCTGGCCGGCATCAATGGTAAAGCTTAGCTGTTCAGCACTGAATAAGCCGCCCTGATCAGTGGCCGTAACCAATGCAGTTTGCTCGCCCCCTGCCAGTTGACACCGCTGTACACTGAACACATCACCGCTGATGGTGGCATTAACAGTAACGTCGCTAAACTCCACCGTTACCGTGTCCAAATCCCGATTTAAATCAAACACCCGGCCGTTTATTGTGGCGCACTGGCCATCAACGGAAACAGACAGTTCTGATAATTCCGGTGGCGTAGCTGGTGGCGGTGGGCCAATTAACAGCTGCTCGGTGTAAGCCGTGCTTACCAGGCCGCCGCTGTCAGTTGCCGTTACGCTAAGCTGATACCAGTCATCGGCCAATGGCGGGCTGCTGAGGCTAAAACTGCCAGCAACAGGTGAAGTACTGACTAACTGTTGCTGAGCAAGGCTATTGGTAAAGCTGGCAGTGATGGTGATGGCGTCGCCATCAACGTCAGCAACATTACCACTAACCGTCACCACCCTGGCTTGCTGGCTAACATTAAGGCTGCTTAATTCAGGTGCACTGTTGCGGTTAACCCGCTGGTTATTTTCTAAAAAATACTGCCCCAGATAACTGGCGTAGTTAATACTATTGCCATTAATGTAGGAACCGCTTGCACCCTGTCCACCCGACCAGGCATGGTCTAGATTGTTAAACCACAACATGGAGACTCGGCCATCCTGCCACAATGATTCGTCAGCAGTACGGCTACCGCCGTTACTGATTAGGTTTTCACCACTAAGGCGCGATACATTATATAAATCGGCCATGCCATTGGCGTTTTGCTCGTTGTAACACAAATTAACGGTGGTATCGTTTCGGCCCTGGGCAATAGAGGCGATCTGGCTGTCAAAATGACCAGAAAAACTACCGGCATACTGCGCACAGCGGCTGGCCACATTGGCGGTTTCACACGGCCCGATAGCACCGCTTGAACTGGTGCCGATGCTGGGTCCGGCGCTAATACCCATGCCAGCAAACACATCTGGGGCCAGACAGGCCGTGGTATTGGCAAAGGCGGCACCGGATGATAAGCCAGCAATATAAACCTGATTAGGGTCTATCTGATAATTAACGTCGGCCAGCAGATTATTAGCCAGAGTAATTACATTTTTATAATCACCCGCAGTGCGGGATTTCGTGCCCTGCCAGTAAGACCAGCAGCCAAAACCCGCTTTATTCATTGCATCTGGCACCGCGATTACCAGGCCATATTGCTCGGCGGCCTGCGTTAAATTGGCGCTTAAATAAGCATCAATAGACTGGGTACAACCATGCAGCACCACCAGCAAACCACGGCCCTGGCCAATGGCTGACACACTGTCTGGCGTATATAAATGCACTTTATTAAAACCGCCGACACTCACATTCTGCTGCCAGCTGCCCGCTATTGCCGGGTTGGCAAGTAAGCTAGTGGCGAGAAAGCCCTTCGCGAGAAGCACCACGGCTAGCATGCGCCCGGCCCGGCTATGATTCTGAATTTTCACGTCTGTCGTTCCTTATCTTTTTTAGTTTAAGTGAACACCGCAGCGACGCTACTTTTCCCTGTTTCGACCTCTGACTCCCCGTAGCAAGCCCCGGTGCCTAATAACTATAGAAGCCAGCTGGCAATTGCGGTTTAGTACTTTAGTGCTGCAACACCCCGGCACGAAGCATCCTCTCGCCAGCAAACCCGGAATAACGTAAACTGCCCGCAACTTAGCAAACAGCAGCATTTATGAATAAACCCGCCAAACTTCACCCGCGTAACCTGCATCAGGGCCGTTATAATTTAGCTGATCTTTGCCGCGGCTATCCTGCGCTACAAGCGCATCTGGTGTTAAATCCGGCTGGCGAGCAGACCGTTAACTTTAGTGAGCCGGCGGCAGTACAAGCCTTAAATGCGGCCTTGCTTAAGCATTACTATCACGTTGACTACTGGCAGTTACCGCCAGGGTATTTATGTCCGCCCATTCCGGGCCGGGCTGATTATATTCACACTGCTGCCGATTTACTTGCCGGGCCGGATGGCGTGCCAACCGGCAAACACATTAACCTGCTGGATATTGGCTGTGGCGCCAACCTTATTTACCCGATTATTGCCAATCGTAGTTATGGCTGGCGCTGTGTTGGCAGCGACATTGACACCGTAGCACTTAAAGCTGCGCAGTTAATTATTGACAGTAACCCGCCACTAAAAAAAGGCCAGATCAGCCTGCGCCACCAGAAGGATAGCAATTCGATTTTAAGCGGTATCATTAAACCCGATGACAGCTTTGCTTTAACGGTGTGTAACCCGCCATTTTACGGTTCAGCAGCCGAAGCCGCGGCGGCTAATCAGCGCAAACGATTCAACCTGAAGCTGGCTGATAGCCCACAACAACGCAATTTTGGCGGCCAGCAACACGAGCTATGGTGCCCGGGTGGTGAATTAGCCTTTATTGGCCAGATGATCAGCGAAAGCGTGGCCTTTGCCAACCAGGTTGGCTGGTTCAGCAGTCTGGTATCGCAGCAAACCCATGTAAAAACATTGTTGGCAAAAGCACGCCAAGCCGGTGCAGCTGAGGTAAAACACCTTACTATGCAGCAGGGACAGAAAAGCAGTCACTTACTGGCGTGGCGTTTTTAAGCGCCCTTTAAACTGTGCTTACCAGCGGGCAAAATGATCCTCCGCCAGCCCCTGCTGACCGCTGCAACTGATTTTCTGGCCATCACAGAGGGTGATGGTGCCATACCAGCTGCCACAATACTGGCGAAAATTACTGGCCAGCAGCCCCAGATTCAGCCGCTCCTGCCGTTTTGCCGCCGGCATAAACTGTAATTGCACCGTGCCGCACTGGCTAAACACCTGCCAAGATGCATCGGTTTGCTGGCGATTAAACACAAATTGCATTGGTGGTAAGATATAGCGCTTACCATTTAACCAGCAACAGTTCTCAGTACCGCCGGTTTCATTAACCCCTGCAGCCAGGTTAAAACCGATCCGCTGCTGACCGTCATAGCCGCTTAAATTGCCCCAACGCCAGCTGGTTTCCCGGCGCATAAAACCTGCTGAAAAATCATAACCACCCAATGCTCCGCTTATCGGTAGCGGGTGTTGGTGCAATTGCAGATCACCGCTTACCTGCAAGGCATTGTGTTTTTGGGTATAGGTCCAGCCGGCATAGCCGGTGGGCAAACAAAGCGCCAGTGGCTCTGCGGCTTTGCCCGGCGTTAACTGCAAGTTAGCGCTAAGCTCTGCGCTTTGTAGCGTCAGCTGCCAGCTAAAGCCCTGCGGCTCAATACTAATATAATTCGCGCCCCCGGTAATTCGGGCCAGGCCTGCGGTGGGGGAATTACTCATCTGGCTATTACGGGATAAGGGTTGCAGCAATTTAAATTCGGTTATGCTGGCATCAGCGCGCTGATACAAATAGGCAAAGCCAGAACACAGGTAGCGGATATCGGCAATCGCTGCCGCCAGGATCCAGTCGGGATGGCTGACACTGACAAACTGAAATTGTTTGTAGTGCGCCCAGCGAGCCAGACGGCTGGCGAGCTTGTCCATTGGCGTGCGATAGATAAAATCTGCCAGGTTTAGCTCTGTCACAGGCTGGGTAAATAGGCCGAACTGTGGCTGCCCATCAGGCTGGATCAGCTTAAAAGAGCCGGGCTGTGTGCTGGGTTCTGAGGCAACCATCATGGCCATAATGCTTCCGAAAGTAATAATTCGCTGTTTAATCTAAACGTTACGCCGTAACTCCGCACCCGTTTTCAACAAAAATACCGTTAAATAAGCGAGTGCTGATTGCGAATGCTAAAAGAGTTAATGCCGCACGCAATTATCGATTGCCGATTTATCGCAACTTTGCTAACTTTCCGATGTCAATTACTTACATTTGCCCCACTAATTTGTTAACAACGTAACAAGCAACGTGGGCCTTCATTTTAGTCAATGGTGGTAGGGTTACCCATGTTAAAACGCAGCTTGTTGATCTCCTCTGTTTTTTTACTCACCGCCTGTGGCGGCGGTGGTTCTGGCAACATCGGTAGCGGTGGTGGCACAGGCGGTGGCTCTGGCGTGACGCCTCCTACCTGGACCGCTGGCGTTTTCCCGGCAGAAAGTAATTTTAAAAATTACTGCGCTTTACCGCGCACCGGCACCGATCCTTACAATAACAACCAACCTTTTCCAGACCGGGCCGGTACCGCAATGCATGAAAAAATGTGGCTGCGTTCCTGGAGCAACAACACTTATTTATGGTATCGCGAGCTGCCTGATAATAATCCGGCTAATTTCAATACGGTGAAGGCCTTTTTTGACCAACTTAAAACCGATGAGCTGACCGATTCCGGCGCCGAAAAAGACAATTTTCATTTTTCTGAAAACACGGCCAGTTATAAACAACGCACCCAGTCGGGTGTCAGCTCAGGTTATGGCATTACCTGGTCGTTTGGCAGCACCACTCCACCACGCTCTTTGCTGGTTGCCTACACCGAGCCAGATTCACCGGCAGCCAATGCCAATATATTACGTGGCGCTGATCTGGTTGAAGTAAACGGTGTGGATTTTGTTAACGACAATACCAATGCTGGCGTTAATGCAATAAATGCAGCACTGTTTCCTGAGAACGCCGGCGAGCAGCATGAATTTGTGTTTTTAGTAAACGGCGGTGAAACCCTGACAGTTACTCTGACCTCAGCTGATGTTGCCAGTAGCCCGGTGCAAAATGTCCAGATCCTGGATACCGATACCGGCAACGTAGGCTATTTACAATTTAACAGCCATATTGCCCTGGCTCAGCCGCAGCTGATTAGTGCCGTTAATAGCTTTGCGGCAGCTAATGTAAGCGAAGTGGTGCTCGACTTACGTTATAACGGCGGCGGCTTACTGGCATTAGCCTCGCAATTTGCCTATATGGTAACCGGCGATGCGATTATTCAGGACCGCATTTTCGAAAGAACCATTTTTAATGATAAATACCCCAATCGTGATCCGGTAACCGGCCAGACCTTAAGCCCAATGCCGTTTTACGGCTTTGAAATTGACTATGAAGCAGGCCGCTTAACCAACACCCCGCTACCTGCACTTAACCTGAACCGGATTTTTGTGTTGTCTACCGGCGATACCTGTTCGGCCAGTGAAGCCTTCATCAACGGCCTGCGTGGTATTGATGTTGAAGTTATTCTGATTGGTGACCAAACCTGCGGTAAGCCTTACGGTTTTTACCCCGCTGATAACTGCGGAACCACCTACTTTACCATTCAGTTTAGTGGCGCTAATGCTAAAGGGTTTGGTGAATATGCCGACGGCTTTTATCCGACCCCGGCACCCACCTTTGCGGCAGACGTAAAAGGTTGCCTGGTCGCTGACGACTTCTCAGCACAACTGGGTGATCCAAACGAGCGAATGTTAGCCAGTGCGTTGCACTACGCCACCTTTGATAGCTGTCCGGTAGGCGTTGCAAGCCAAAGCCTGAGCAGCCAGCAACAACGGCAAAATGATGACAGCGGTCTGAGCATTTACCGCCATGATCCGCGGATGGAAGCCTTTTTACTGGAAGATAAAATTAATCAGCCGATTAAGCCGGCGCAGGATAAACAATAATGCGTTACTGGCTACGGACAAGCGCCAGCGTGCTGGCAGGTGCTTGCTTATTGATAGGCTGCAAAATGACTCCGGCTGAACCCCAGCCGGCCCGGCTTATCGCGATGAGCCCGGCGGTAAAGGCCGAGCTACAGCAAGCGATTATTGAACTGATTGGTGGCGAGCCGGTAAAGCTGGCCGATTCGGTGTTTAGCAGCACTAACCAGCTGTTTATTGAGCAGGTTATATTACGAGACCCACAAGGCCGGCCCATTATGGGCCGTCACCAGCAACCGGCTATTTTACTGGAATTACAACAGACTGATCAGCAGTGCCTGTTAAGCCACCCGGCCAGCGGTCGCAGCGTTAAACTTAGCATTAGCCGCTGCCAATCTGCCGCGGCCAACGAGTGAATACGTAAAAAAGTACGACAAGGGGCTCCGATAAAAGGCAGCCCTTTTACGCCTGTAACATCCCGCTAAAAAATCACTCTGACCCTTTTAATGGGTTTTACCGGCTATTTTTTCGATATCGTGTTGCAGCGCTTTACGCAGCCCCAGGGCAAAACCAATTTCCGCCACCACAAACAATGGCCCGACAAACAGCCCGACGATATCGTCGACAAAAGCGGGCTTTTTGCCTTCATAATAGTGGCCTATAAACTGCAAAACCCAGCCTGCCAGAAAAATAAGCAGTGAGCTGCTAAGCCAGATTGCAAAGGGTTGGGCGGCAAGCAAGGTGGCTAAAACGAAGCAGCTGCCGCTAAATAGCAGCATCACCAGGCCGAAGCGCAGGTCGAGTCGGAAATAAAAAATGGCCGTAGCCACAAACAATATTAATGCAGGGGTAAGCATTACACCCGCTACGCTAAGCATCGGTAACGATAACAAGCTGAAAATAGCAACGATGATCAGAGGTATGCCAACATAATGGGTTTTAATATTTCGATGGTCGCGATGATACAACGCATACTGGCTTAAATGTTCAGTCAGGTTTTTCATCGTTAGTGGCTCCGATTAACACAGGAATTGGGCAAAAATCGACTTTGCTAGCGACTGATGCTGCCGTTTTTAATAAATCACTCTGACCCATTTTTTTATTTTAGTGTAATTTCGGGTAAAAGTGCCAGTTTACTGGCTCACCACCAAACCATAGCCGGTTGGGCGATAACCCAGATGCCACTCGCGATCACCGCTGATAAAGGGGTTGTCATGACCCATATGCTGACGGGTGCGCTGGTTAAGTTGTAACTCGTTGGCAGTTACCGGGTCCAGCTTGTGCCAGGCCATAAATAGCTGCTGCTGGGCGCGAGACAGGTTCAGGTTGTATTTATCGGCCATGTAAAAATACGTGCGGGCAATATCGCCGCGCACCTGCGCAGGCGGTTCAAATACCCGTTGTTTAAAATCGACCTTTATTGGGCAGGCACCATGCTGCGCAGGGGTAGCCGGTAACATACCAAAACGATAATTACTGCGATCGCCATTTACTTCGCCAATCGCCGGTACCAGGTTGTATAAATCGGCCTCCATCGCCTTAAAAGCACTGTCGGTTTTAACACAGTTTTTTCTGCCACCATTTTGCCAGCACTGGCGCTGATGGCCAAAGTGATGGGCCGGTACCACATGCTCCCATTCAATCCGGTTAGCCCGCGGGCCATTTTTTCGGACCTGATAACCACAGCCGGCGAGGTCCGGAATACCTTTATTACCCTGCCAGCGAATAGCGCAGTCGCAATAAAAGCTGGTTGCTTCTGGCGCATGAATACGCTGCGCCAGTTTTTTGGCCTGATCAAAATTAGCTGGCGCTGCCTGAGCAATCGCTGATAACAATAGCAGCACGCTGCTGCCGACTAACATAAGAAACCGCATTCACTACCACTTACTACAGTGAAAACTCTAAGGCGGCTACTATACCCCTAACCGCAGTGGCTGCAAATAGCCACTCCTGTCGGCCATGCTTGCTAAACCGGAATGCGATGTTCCCATCATTTATAAACTGTAAATTGAATGTCATATTGGCGTGAAATGACAATATTTCAGGGCAACAGCTCAGTATGCTGGTGTGGTGTTAAAGGGGTTAAGTTGTCACTAACACTTCGCTGGCTTTGCTGGCGGCTCATGCACGGATGTCTTGAATAAAAAAATAAATTACAGGACGAAAACATGCGAGCTTTTACATTAAGTTGCCGCAGTATGCTGCTTGGCATACTGCTGTTTATCACGCCACAGGCGCTGGCCGACGTTATTTTACATGCCTTCGACTGGCATTATAACGAGGTCGCCAACCGGGCTGAGGAAATTAAAAATCTGGGCTATAAAGCGGTACTGGTAGCGCCGCCACTGAAATCAAACGCCGGCAACTGCGCCTGGTGGCAGCGCTATCAGCCACAGGATATCCGGGTTATTGATCACTGCAAGGGTAATAAGCAGTCGTTTCAGGCAATGATTAATGCCCTGAACGACAGTAACCCGGCACGGCGGGTTGAGGTGTACGCCGATATTGTGTTAAATCATATGGCCAATGAGCGCAATGCTGCCACTGACTTTCCCGGCCAGGCCGCGCTGAATAATTATGCCAGCAACCCCACTTACTGGAATAACCAACGCTTATTTGGCAATTTAACTCAGGGCTTATTTAGTCCCTGGGATTTTAACCCGGCCAATTGTATTCAGAATTACAACGATGTCTGGCAGGTTCAGAACTGGCGTTTATGTGGCGGCGGTGGCGATACTGGCTTACCTGATCTCGACCCCAACAGTTGGGTAGTACAACAACAACGCGCCTACCTGCAAGCACTGAAAAATATGGGTGTGAAAGGCTTTCGGGTTGATGCTGCCAAGCATATGACCATTTGGCATATTAACCAAATTTTCACCAGCACAATTAAAAGCGGCATGTATGTGTTTGGGGAAATTATTACCAGCGGTGGCGCCGGCAATAATGAATACAACAGCTATCTGGCGCCGTATATTCAAAACACTGACCATAAGGCCTATGATTTTCCGTTATTTGAAAGCCTGCGCCGGGCGTTTAACCCCAGCGGCAGTATGAATGAGCTGGTCGACCCGGGCGCTTATGGCCAGGCGCTGGCGAATAGCCGGGCAGTCACTTTTACCATTACCCACGATATTCCAACTAATGATGGGTTTCGCTACCTGATTATGGACCCAACCGACGAGTATCTGGCGTATGCCTATGTGATGGGGCGTGATGGCGGTAAGCCGCTGGTGTTCAGTGACAGTACCGGCACCGACAATAACCGTTGGGTTAATGCTTATAACGCCAGTTACATGCAGCGGATGATTAACTTTCATAACCGGATGCAGGGACAGAGCATGGAAGTACTGGCATCGAGCAATTGCGCCATATTATTTCGCCGTGCTCAGGAAGGGGTAGTTGGCATTAACAAATGTGGTAGCCAGGTCACCTTTAACGTGAATACCAATGGCCGTTTTTACTGGTACCGGACCTACCGCGATGCGCTAAGCGGTGGTGCCACGTTCAGCATTGGTGGCAGTAACCACAGCTTTAGTATTCCGGCCCGTCAGGCCAGAATGTGGTATGCCGATTAATTTTTAACAATGGAATTGCTGGGCTTTTTTCATCCACTGTGGCAGGCTGAATAAATTGATTTCAGGAGCTGTCGATGAAGAAAGCCTTTGCCGCCGCTAGCCGGTTTACAGTAATTTCTGCTGTTCTTGCCCTTAGTATTAGCAGCCTCACTGCCTGCACTGACCCTGGCCCTGATGTCAGGCAACAGCAACTTATCGCCAGCCTGACCGAACCACAACGACTGCTCTTTGAGCAAGGCCAGCTAAAAGCATACAGCTGTGCGGCCTGCCATGGCCGCAATGGCATCTCAAGCCACCCTGCTTATCCCAGCCTGGCTGGCCGCTCTGCCAGCGAATTAAGCGCAGCATTAACGGCCTACCGAAATGGCGAGCGCAAGCATGCACTGATGACCCCGCAGGCACGAGGCCTGAGCAACACGGATATTGACGCGCTGACGTATTACTTCTCGTTACAGGCACCGATGGTAGCGAGCGAACAAACTGACTGACAATTATCGCTGAGCATTAGCCTGCTTAGCATTAGCCAGGCACTGGCCATAAAAAAGGGCAGCTACTGGCTGCCCTTTCGGTATTTCTGGTATTGCAAAGCGTGCTTTAAAAGGTTACTTAGCGCGGCCTATGGTCATTTCGCTATTCATCACAACGCCCTGATCATCAATATCCATATTAACCTGAATTTGCATATCCATGTCGGTCAGTGCCTGCAATTCATCCGGTACCGGCTGGCCACTGGCCTGCATTGTCTGGGTCATAATGCTGAAAAACCGGGCGTAATCCATACCCATGCTTAGCATGCCGTTCTTCTCAATAGCCTGGCCTAAAGTCGCTTTTGCCTGAGAGGTGCCTTTATCACCGGCATACACCACCAGATGCGAATCGTTAACCTGCAGCATTGGCGTCACGCCAAATGCGTCCAGCATCGGCAATACACTGTTTAATGCCAACTCTTCACCATCCGCTGGCAGGTTAATTTCAGCCATACCCGGCACCATGCCTTTTAAACCTTCCAGGTAGCTGCGGGCATTTTTCACGGTAACACTCAGCATGGCATCCACTGCGGATACTTGCATGGTGTTAGGGTCCAACGCTAAGTCGTTAATGGTTACCGACGCTCCCCGCACCGCATTTACCATGGCACCGGCGGCTAACATGGCCATCGGGTTTGCCTGCTGCATTTGCTGCTGCAGCTCTGCCAGTTGCGGGCACTGATAAGCCGGCTGGGTTAAACCACGCCATATTTTTGTCATCGCCGGGGCAAAATCGGCCATATCTAAACCCAGCGCCATGCTAAATAGTGCACCATTCATGCCCTGTGCCACATGACCGGGAACAAAACCACGAATGCCACTAAGGGTGGTCACGGTTTCGGTATTGCTGGTAGGCACCAGCATTTTACTGCGAACATGGGTGCTCTGGCCGGCTTTAGTGTCAATCTTGCTATCCAGATAAATACCCGGCCAGCTGCTGGTTATCGCGGTAAGATCCTGCTGACATTCGGCACTGCGCCATGGCTCCATCATCGCATTAAATTGCGGGTTGGCCATTAACTGCACATCGTTTGCCAGGCTATTGCCATCAGTGGTGGTCAGGCCGGTCACAATTTGCTGAAAACTGATAAAACCAATGGCATTCGGATTTAACTTATACTGAGACACCATATTGGCTAGTTGGTTATCGCTGGTAATGTTACGCTCAGGCTTGGCCGCCATTAACACCTGTTGGCGGGTCTGTTCACCCTGAATAGGCAGCACAACCGCCATATTACCCCAGCCCTCGGTTACCGACACCAGCAGTTCTGCACTGAACTCTCCCACAGTAAAGTTGTAAGAGCGGTAGCCACCGTCAGCACCGGGTATGGCCTGATGGCTGATACCACTGGCCTCTTCAGCGCGGTCAAATAATTGCCAGAATGCCGCTTCATTTCCAAGTTCAATCCGCATCACCGGCGCCAACCCCACCAGGTAGCTTAGCGAGCGTACCTGCGGTTTAATCCCGGTGAGCACCTCTAACTGCTCTGGTTGCGCCAATGCCCGCATATACTCATGCGCTAAACTAAAAAGAAACCGAAGTTGTGGTTCATCAGAATTCGCAGTAAGTTCTGCCAGCTGTTGCAGACTGGCTTCACTGTAATAATCCGGACTTAAGCCAAACGCATTTAGGTAAGCCACAAAATCTACTGGCTCTAATTGCGCAGATAAAAAAGCGGTATCTGCCGGCACATATTCCAGCTCAGCGTGTTGCACTGCGGCGCTGCCTGTTCCGGTGAGTTTGATATAACCATAAACCGCGCCGGCAATAATCGCCGCCATCACGAGTAATTTACGCATTACTGACTCCTTGATATTGTTGTTAAATCCTGATTTTTTTACTTACCAGCATTGTTTTGCAGCCACCGCGCTTTTACAAAGCAGCTGGGGCAATGGCTGGCACCTGGCCCGAGAAAAACGCATCAATATTACATTCTTAACAGCTTAATAACAACGAAGCGGCGCTGGCTTCAGCTATTAACTGGCAGGCTTATTCGTCACTGGAGAACAATGCCAGTAAGTCTGCTGCCTCACCCTGCCATAACTGGCCTTTACTGCCACCTAATAACTGGTCGGCAAGACCCTGTTTAAAGCTTTGTAACTGCTGAACTTTTTCTTCAACAGTGTTGCGGGCTATCAGTTTATAAACGAACACCGCCTTATCCTGACCAATCCGATGCGCCCGATCAGTTGCCTGTTGCTCTGCCGCCGGGTTCCACCAGGGATCATAGTGAATAACCGTATCGGCTGCTGTCAGGTTTAAGCCGGTACCGCCCGCCTTTAAGCTGATTAAAAACACTTCGGTTTCGCCCTGCTGAAAGGCATCAATCTGGGTCTGGCGTTGTTTAGTCTGGCCGGTTAGCTTGCTATAGCTAATGCCCATGTACTGCAGTTCCTGCTCAATTAAATGTAGCATGCTGGCAAACTGACTGAACAATAATATGCGCCGTCCCTCTTCCAGCATCTCCGGCAGCGTGTCACGCAGCCATTGCAATTTGGCGTTATGCCGCACCGTTTGCGCCTGCTCTATCGGCACTAAGCGGGCATCGCAACACACCTGGCGCAATTTTAATAAGGCATCTAAAAACTCAATCTGGCTGGCCGCCACCCCTTTGCGCACAAATAACTCACGCACTTTGGTTTCCATAATTAAGCGGATACTTTCGTACAGGTTGCGCTGATCAGCTTCCAGTTCCAGCAACTGCACTATTTCGGTTTTTTCCGGCAGTTCCGTCGCTACCTGGCCCTTAGTGCGGCGCAGCATAAATGGCGCTATTTTCTGGCGCAATACCCGGGCCCGTTCGGCGTCGCCGTGTTTCTCTATCGGCTTGCGGTACACCTGGCTGAAATGTTGCTCGGTACCCAGCAAACCTGGCAGCACAAAATCAAACAACGACTTTAACTCACCCAGATGGTTTTCCAGCGGGGTACCTGTTAATGCCAGACTGAAGTCACGATGCAGCACCCGCACGCTTTGCGCTGCCTGGCTGCCAGCATTTTTAATATGCTGTGCTTCATCCAGCACCACCACACTAAACCGATGCTGACGGTACAGCGCTATATCGCGCACCAGCAGCGGATAGCTGGTGACAATAAGCTGATAATCGGCCAGCTGCTCAAATAAGGGGCGGCGTTTCGGGCCATACACCTGCAGCACTTTTAAATCAGGGGTAAAACGACGTGCTTCCTGCTGCCAGTTACCCAGCAAGCTGGTAGGGCAAACAATTAATGCCGGTTGGTTAAGCTCACCCTGCTGATACTGGTTTAAGATAAAACTCAGCGTTTGCAGGGTTTTGCCCAGCCCCATATCATCGGCCAGCACACCGCCTAAGCCATATTGTTTTAAAAACGTCAGCCAGTTTAAACCCTGTTGCTGGTATGCCCGTAGGGTTGCCTGCAGATTATCAGGCAAGGCAACATCGGTAATACCGCTAAAATTATGCAGCTGCTGGTTAAGGCTGGCGAGGCGGTTAGCATTAAGGTATTGAATTTCGGCCGCACCAGGTGGCGGTAAAATGGCGGCTTTAAAGTCCGGCAACTCCAGCGTCAACGGCGCCTTATGCATATTCAGCAACTCGACAATCGTATCGATTAATGGCTGAATTAAGGTCATGGGCAGGGCCAGTTTACCCTGGGGCAAACTAAGCCAGATTTGCTGCTCTGCGCCCGGCAGGCCATTCTGGCGCAGCCACTGACTGATTAACGGTAATAAGGGTACCTGCTGGCCTTCAATATCAACCTGAATACCCAGCTCAAACCCGTTTTTCTTACCGTCCTGCACCTGCAAATAAGGCGTTGCGGCCAGAATATCCAGGTTAAAGTCACTGGCCTGCTCTACCTGCCAGCCGTCATCGCGCAAGCTATCGAGTTGCTGCAGCAAAGGTTGCCACAACTCAGGGTTGTCGGGGCCATCGCCCACCCCAAACGCCGCTTGCTGTTCGTGCGGGGCCGGTAAAGCGGGCAAGCTTAGCAGCTCCAGCTCCAGCAGCACTTCCAGCGCCGCGGTTTCACTGGGCCGGTGTCGTTTCACAAAATAGGTGCGCGAGCCTTGCTGCACCTCGGTTTGTGATGCTTGCAAATCCAGCGGCAGCCGCTGCTGGTCATAATCAAAGCTAAGTATGGCCACCGGCTCCTGCCGCCCTTTGCTGTGGCGTGGCAACATTTTTAACTGCAGTACCGGGGTCGGTTTAACGTTAATTTGCTCAACACCTAAACCTGCTGGCATTGGCAGGCTTATTTTGGGTAATAATTGCTGCAACCGGCCCAGCCGGCTTTGCAATAATGCCGCTGGTGCCGGCGGCATTTTCGATAGCAGCTTTAATTCGCGGCCACTTAACGGCGTCACCAGTAACCCTAGCTGATAGGTATCGGTATCCAGATAACAGGGCGGATCGGTGAATACCAGCACGCTGTTGTGATCATCGCCAATTTGCCAGCCTAATTGCTGGCCAGCCTTGCTATTGTGCCAGCTCAATTCAAGTGGACGTTGTTCACCCCAGCTCAGTGGATAGCGTGCTTCGCTGAACATGCAACGTTCAGTCGCCAGTAACTGCTGCAGCAACTGATAGCCCCAGTTATCTTCCAGCACCGACTGTTCGGCCAGGTTGTGGCTGCGAAACAGGGTTAGCAACTGATAATCGCTTTCATTCAACCAGGAAGGCGGCTGCGGACTGACTAAATCGTATTTGCCAATGGTCTGGCCTTTAGTGTAGCCGCCCTTTTTCATCGGCCTTACCCGGCGCGGATAAAGTTGCAAGCCAGCCTGGCCGTAGCTTAGTAAATACAGCACGGTGTCGCCATTGTCATCCCGCACCGGTTGCTGCAGCTGTTCCAGTTCGGTAAACCAGTTATCCAGTTTGAGCTGCGGCAGCTGTTTTATTCGCAATTGCTGCTGAGAATAGTCGCGTTTTAAGCGCAGTAACACCGCCAGTATATGTTTGCAGCGATGGCCCACCGGGCAACTGCAGCTGTCGCGCAATGCCCAGCCACTGTCCGTTTGTGCCAGCACAATATTTTGCCGGTATGGCGAGAAGCCCGCCCCCCATACCTGAGCACTGATCTGGCTTAAATCATCGCTGTATTCCAGCTTCAGCACTTTGCCGGCTTGTAAATACGCGCGGGCCCGATGCAGGGTGGCACTGTCAAACCATTGCAGCAAACGGTCTTCGTCCAGGGGAAAAGCATGCTGTTCGGTGGGGTTATTCAAAATATCGTTAACTCATACTGAAGTGACTTCTGGCGGCAACGGTCAAGCCTGACACCAACGAAAACCTCCATGCTAGCTTACTTTGCCGGCAGACCAAAGCGTCTTCGTCAGTTACTGGTCGTTTTTCAACAAAATGGGGTATTAAAAATAATAGTCGAGGCTTAACTCAATATAATCATCACGGCGCAGGTTATAAAGTACATCACTGACATCATCACTTTGAAACAGCCAGCCATTCAGGCGCAGTCGCAGGCTGTTAGTCAACCGCATCGAGGCTTCAAGCCTGGCACTGCGGCTATCGCTGCGATCCAAATCCTGCAATACGCCAAATAATAGCTCGCTGCCGGCCACATCATTCAGTGCCAACCGCCAGCCAACAAAAATGTCATTCTGTCCGGTAACTGGCGCCTGTAAGCCGCGGCTGTCATATTGATACTCTGCCAGCCAACCTAAATCCCAGCTACGGTTAAATACCCCAACCCGGGTATACTCATAGCCCACGGTGGTGGCCACAAACTCCTGCGGGCCGCTGCGCCGGTAAATACTCTCAAGTTTCCATAACCAGTCACCTGCCACGTATTGGGCGTCGACTCCAAATTGCTGCATCTGAAAGTAATAGGGCTGCAGTTGTTGTGCTGCCTGCTGCGGGATCAGCAGCGGCTCGCGGCTATTGCCGGCAAAATAACTGAGTCCCAACTCCAGTGCACTGAAACGTTGTGACCAGCGCAGGGCAAAATCTAGGTTGTTGCGCTGCTCACTTGATTCATACATAGCGATATCATGCTCAACCGGCCAGGGCGTGGTCAGCCGGCCAGCGGGATCGGCAAATAAACGTTCTCTGAAATACGGCAGTAAATATAATTCCAGGGTGCCAGCGCTATTCCAGCCTTTGAAACTCAGCATTGGCTGGCCCAAGCGGGCTTCCATATCCACGCCGCCTACCATATCGACCTGGTTGATGACATCGACCAGGCGCTGTGATTCGCTTACCCCCCAGAACACGATATCGTTACCGGCCTTAAACTCCCAGTTACTGGCCGCATAGCGCCAGTAGGCCTGGCGCAAATCCAGTAAATTGCTGGCGCTGTCGCGCTGGTGCCAGCGTAAAAACGGCGTAAGCTGAAAATGCTGGCTACCATCGTCATTCTGCCATGACCAATCTGACAACAAACTAAGCAGCGTATGCTCCCGCGCCTGGCCCACAGCGCCGGTTTGGTCGAAATAACGCAGCGCTGCGCTTAACTGATGCTGTTGGCGTAAACTAAAGCGCGCTGGTGCGTGCTCTGGCTGCACTGCTGTGGTTGTGACCGCTGGTTGTGAGGTATCTGCTTTGATGGCAACGGCCGCTGGCGCTGTTGGTGCAACAGCTGGCTCGCTGCTGGCTTGTGGCTGCGGCACCGGCGTTGGAATTGCTGAGGCTGGCGCGGGCTTATTTGCTGCCGCCTGTTGGTTGGCTGGCGCGGCCGGGGCAAGAGCAGACATGCGCTGCCCTCTGATCGCCTGATAATACCAGGCCCGGGCTGCAGCAACCTCAGTGGTCAGCATATCGGCGCGGCTGGGCACTTGCAGTACTGTGCCGGTACGTAATTTATTAATGTCGCCATCGACAAAGGCCGCAGTATTATAGCGCCACAGCGCATACACCACTTGCGGCATACTAACCGCATCATCTGGCCGGGCCTGCACAGCCAGCCGCCACAAGGTATCGGTCGATACCACCGGGCCAAGCTCGCGGCCTTGTAATGCATGGCCAGGCAAGCTTATCGTCAGCGATATTATCAGCAACAGTGAACCGGCTAGCCGGTTTCGGTGCCACTGTGCAGCGAAGTTCATCATAATACCTCGGTATTTTCCCGGCTGGCCAGGCTAGCGCAGCCGATCCAGTACATTAACGTCAAAGTCAGCGGTACTGCGACCCACATCAAATTTCAGTTCTTCTATTACCAGATCGGTACTTTTGCCGGTTTGATGGTTTTGCATCCGCAGCAGCATGGGCCGCCAGTATTTATCCTTGAATAATTTATAATCAGTGGCAATTAAGGTTTTCAGTAAGCTCTGTTTTTTATCGTAAAACTCAATTTTCTGCACCCGGTAATGTTGCTGATCAACCCAGGCGATGGTTTTGCTGTAGCCTGAGAAAGTATCCGCAGGGATCCGCTCAATCACGTAACACATGACGCCGTTAACTTCTTCATCGCGCAAATAACGAAACTGATATTTTTCCAGTTCGAACGATGCCATATCTTCATAGGCAAATTCGCTGGCCATAAAAGGCCCGGACTTATTGCGACTGGCAATACGCCGGGTACGCTTTATTGCCGGTAAAAACAGCCACTGGTCGTCTTCGGCCGTGGGGTGGGAATGACTTAAAAATGCCGAGCCCCGCACATCCCGCGGCTCATCAAATATGATTAGCGATTTATCGCCATCATCGATCACTTCCAGCGCCAGGGTGCGCATGCGCCGGATACTTTCACCACCACCGGCGTCGCGCAATATCATCAGTACTTTACTTTCACTGTCACCCCAACCGGTATCCCGTTTTTTCTGCTCGGTGGCAATTTGCAGGCCTTTCTCTGTCGAGCCTTGGGCCGGAACAGCGGTTACCGGCACAGCCAGCAGCAAGGCTGAAGTCAGAAACGCCGCGCATGACCAAACAAGGTTAAGTTGTCGCATCAGTTTTGTACTCCTTGGCATCAAATTTTAATAAACAGGCGGGCAGAAACAGAAAATCGATAATCAGCGCGACCAGGATCACCAGTGCGGTTAACATGCCCATGTCAGAATTAAGCCTGAAGCCGGATAGCATTAATACCCCAAAACCGGTTATTAGTACCACGGTGGTGATCCACAGCGCCCGGCCAACCGTGGTAAAAGCATAGCGTATGGCTTGCTCGGTTGCCTGCCCTTCCAGCCTGGCAGCCCGGTATTTACTCAGAAAGTGTACGGTATCATCGACAATAATACCCAGACTCATGCCGGCAACTACCGATAGTGCTAGATTTATTTCCCCACTTATTACACCCCATAAACCAAACGCAACCAATGCCGGAGTAATATTAGGAATAAGGCTGATTAACCCCAAGCGCCATGATCGTAAACTAAATACCAGCAGCAGTGAGATTAATAGCAGCGCTAATGGCAGGGTTTGCAGCATCGATGCCATATTTTTCTCGCCAATATGGGCAAACATCAGCGCGGTACTGGCAGCAGTGGCTGAATAGGCACCGGCGTTTTCAGCCAGATACGCCAGCGCTCGTGTTTCAAAAGCAGTAAGCTGCTTACTGCCTAAATTATGCAAACTTACGGCAACCCGGGTCGCGCTTTTATCCAGGTTTAACTGGTTATTTAAGTCCAGGCCAAAAGGCAGCGACATTTCATACATCAGTAAGTACTGCGCGCTTTGCTGCCGGTTAGCTGGCAACCGGTAAAAGTCCGGGTCGTCCTGATTCATGTTTTTATTCAGTCGCCGCATTGTGTCAGTAATACTGTTGACATGCTGCACCTCTGGCTGGCGTTGCAGCCAGCTGGCAAAATCGGCTACCGCCGCTAAAAATTCCGGTTCATTCACCGCACCGGCTTCATTGCCGCCGATAACAAAATCAACCGTGGTAGCACCGGTCAGATTTTGCTCCAGAAAATCGTTGGCCTGACGAAACTCGGTATCAGCGGCAAAGTACTTAACCGCCTCATCGTTAATGATATTGCGACTGATTAAACTGCTGCAACCGAGGATCAGCAGCGTCATGCCCCAGAATAGCGGTTGCTGCCAGCGGATCACCTTGTTGGCCAGCCATAACATGGTTTTATCACTATTTCCGCCAGCGCTGTGTTTAGCCTGCCCGGCACTGATGGGCATAAATAACAGCAATGCCGGCAACAGCACCAGGCTGAACAGGCATGCAAGCATCACCCCTACTGCGGTCATATTGCCTAAGTCACGCAGGATAGGGACTTCAGAAAAATTCAGGGTTAAAAAGCCAATTGCGGTGGTGGCGCTGGTAATAAATACCGGCATACTGTTGCGCTTTAAACTGTACTGTATTGCCTGCACCCGGCTGTCACCGCGGCGCAGGGCATATTGCATAGCGGCAATCAGATGCACCGAATCGGCGACCGCCAGTGTCATTAAAATTGTTGGCACATTCACCGTTGCCGTACTTAAAAACAGCCCGGCCCAACCGGCTAACCCCAGGGTACTGACCACCGTAACCACAATAATTACCAGCGTAGCCAGCGAGGCCAGTAGCGAGCGCAACAACCAGGCCAGCATCAGCAAAATAGCCGCAAACATGACCGGTATCAGGGTTTTTACGTCATTCTCGGCTTCATAGGCGAACGCATAGTTCATGGCCACCACACCACTTACATGAAACGCAGTATCCGGATGCGAGGCCTTGAATGTCTCCAGCATGGCCGATATTGCCTGCCATACTTCTTTGACTTCCTGCTGCAGGTTTTGCTCTGGCAACTGCAAGGTAATATTAATTGCCGTCACCCTGCCATCGGCCGATACCAGGCGCTGCCTGAGCACCGGCTCGTTTAGTGCCACGACAGCGATCTTATTCAGCTCAGCAGTATTAAGCTCAAGTGTTTCGCCAACCAGATCCGCGACCCATAAATCATCAGCAATGGCTTCGGTGTGTTGATAATTACTTAATGAATCTACCCGGATAGAATAGGGTGTTTGCCAGGCAGCTTCTGTTAACTGCCGCACCAGATCCAGGGTTTCTGCACTGAACACCTGTTTATCGGCCGGCGCGATAGCGATCAGGATATTATCGCTTTTATTAAACTGCTGCTGCATTTGCTCAAATGCCAGCAGTTGCGGGTTATCGTTGCTGAAAAAGATCCGGTAGTCGCCGCGAAAATATAAATTGCCGATACCCCAGCCACTGCCAACAATTACCAGCAAGCATAACGCGGTGACACCGCGCGGATACGCCAGAATATGCTGCAGAAAGCGTTGAATCATCTGTTGCTACCTTTGTTAAAGTAAATCGCTTCTAGCTAGCCTTTGAGCTTAGCAGGCTATTGGCAAAGTGGGGAATAAGCAACTGTATTCATGTCGTTTTTGCCGCACAGCCACCATGCAGCTTGCATTAAATTAACAATATGCTAAACATAATGCATTATTTAAGTAAAATATCGGAGACTGGATGTCACTGGCTGTTGTTTACAGCCGGGCCCGTCACGGCCTGGATGCCCCCCTGGTTACCGTTGAGGTGCACATTAGCAATGGCTTGCCGGCATTTCAGCTGGTGGGCCTGCCTGAAACTTCGGTAAAAGAATCACGCGACCGGGTGCGTAGCGCCATGGTTAATAGCGGTTTTGCCTTTCCCGATCGAAAAATCACCGTTAATTTAGCTCCGGCCGACTTACCTAAAGAAGGCGGCCGCTTTGACCTGCCGATTGCCCTTGGTATTATTGTCGCCAGTGGTCAGCTGAATGAGCGTAGTACCGGCGAGTACGAGTTTTATGGCGAGCTGGCGTTATCTGGCGAAATCCGGCCAATTCTGGGCGAGATCCCGGTGGCGGTGGCCTGTCGCGATGCTGGCAGGGCTGCGCTGATGCCGATGTTAAATGCCCAGCAGGCACAGCAGGTACCGAAAGCCAAAATTCATGGCGCCGAGCATTTATTGCAGGTGCACAGTTTTTTGCTGGCTCAGCAGGCGCTACCGGCTATTCCGCCATTACCGGAACGCCCAGTACAACACATGGCCGATTTAGCCGATGTGCGCGGCCAGGGCCATGCCAAACGGGTACTGGAGATTGCCGCTGCCGGTGAGCACAATATGTTAATGCTGGGCCCGGCCGGTACTGGTAAGTCGATGCTGGCACAGCGTCTGCCGGGCATTTTACCGGCATTGACGGAGCAGGAAGCGCTGGCCACCGCCGCTATTTATTCAATTGCCGGCTTGCAGCGTAACCTGACCGACTGGCAACAGCGACCGTTTCGCAGCCCTCACCACACCAGCTCAGCAGTGGCGCTGGTGGGTGGCGGTTCAGTACCGCGACCGGGTGAAATATCACTGGCCCATCATGGCATTTTATTTTTAGACGAACTGCCCGAATTTCCACGTAAAGTACTGGATGTGCTGCGCGAGCCTTTAGAAACCGGCATTGTTCATATTTCCAGGGCCGCCCGCCAGGCCGAGTTTCCGGCGCAGTTTCAGTTAGTGGCGGCGCTTAATCCCAGCCCGACCGGTCACCATGAAGATGGCCGCGCCACACCAGAGCAGGTTATGCGTTATTTAAACCGGTTGTCAGGGCCTTTTATTGACCGGATAGAACTGCAAATTGAAGTGCCGTTGTTGCCCAAAGGCATGCTTAGCCAGCAACACAGCACTGAGGAGAGTAGTGCCAGCGTAAAACAGCGGGTGGTTGCCGCCAGGGATATTCAGCTGGCGCGCCAGGGTAAAGCCAATGCAAGGCTTAGCGGCAGCGAAATTGCTGATTTCTGTCCGTTAAAGCAGGACGATGCCCGTTTTCTGGAAGACACCATTCACCGCTTTAAATTATCGGCCCGCACTTACCATAAAATTATTAAAGTGGCGCGCACCATTGCCGACTTACAGCAGCAACCGAACATCAGTCGCGCCCACTTGATGGAAGCACTCAGCTACCGCGCACTGGAGCGACTGCTGAGTTATTTAAAGACCTAATCTGTTTGAGCAGGAATCGTTGTACTCTAAGGCAACCGTTGAAGCCCTGGACGGCGCGACAAATGTGTCTGGAACGCATTTGAACAGCTTTGCTGGCCCGAAGGGTAAACTTCATGGATGAAGTTTATAATCGAGCCCCCATGGATGGGTTCACGGCGTGTTGACGTGAGTACATCGGTTTGTGCGACTCAGCAAAACTAAGCGCTATACCAGCTTCCAGTTTAACGTCTGGCCGGCATAAAACGGCACTATCGGCAGGCCATTAGGCAGGGTAATTTCAGCCGGTACCTGCCATTGCTGTTTTGTCAGGGTTACCGTACCTTTATTGCGAGGCAGGCCATAAAAATCCGCACCATAGTGGCTGGCAAAACCTTCCAGTTTGTCCAGGCAACCCAGCTCATCAAACACCTGGGCGTACAGCTCTATTGCGCTATGTGCACTGTAACAACCGGCACAGCCACAGGCTGACTCTTTGCGATGCTTCTCATGTGGCGCTGAATCCGTACCGAGGAAAAATTTAGCAGAGCCACTTGCCACGGCTGCGCGCAGTGCTTCCTGATGAGTGCGGCGCTTTAATACCGGTAAACAATAATTGTGCGGACGCACCCCGCCGACCAGCAAATCATTGCGATTAAGCAGCAAATGTTGCGGGGTAATGGTGGCGGCAACGTTGTTACCCGCTTCGCTGACAAAACTGGCCGCATCGGCGGTGGTAATATGTTCAAACACCACTTTTAGCTGCGGCAGTCGGGCTACTATATGTTGCAGGTAGCGGTCGATGAAGACTTTTTCCCGATCAAAAATATCAATATCGTGGTCAGTGACCTCGCCATGTACCAACAGCAACATGCCGTGTTCTGCCATTGCTTCAAATACCGGATACAGTGAGTCCAGGGCGCTAACTGCGGCGCTGGAATTGGTGGTGGCGCCAGCAGGATATAACTTCGCTGCGACAACGCCGGCCGCTTTAGCGTCGATAATCTGTTGGCGACTGGTTTTGTCGGTTAGGAACAAGGTAAGTAACGGCTGAAACTCGCTGCCAGCGGGCCGGGCGGCCAGAATACGCTCACGGTACGCCACAGCCATCTCGGCAGTGGTGACCGGCGGCACTAAGTTCGGCATAACAATAGCGCGGGCAAACTGACGGGCCGTGGCGGGTACCGTTTCCAGCAGCATATCGCCATCACGAAAATGCAAATGCCAGTCGTCAGGGGTTTGAATAGTTAAGTGGCTCATCAGCAGCTCCGGGCAGGTCAGGTAAAAAATAATGGTTGCTATAATAGCAAGGAATCAGCAGCGGCGAAATCAACCCCGGTTG
Source organism: Arsukibacterium sp. (assembly GCF_041616895.1). Lineage (GTDB taxonomy): Bacteria > Pseudomonadota > Gammaproteobacteria > Enterobacterales > Alteromonadaceae > Alishewanella. The sequence goes on along the minus strand of NZ_JBFJPY010000028.1, from coordinate 96 downwards.
GAAATAGTGCCGGGGTGTTAGCTTAAATTGTGCAGGGTTGTTTTAATCGCGATGCGCTGTTTGCTACACTGAGCACAACTAACAGGAGCGAGTATG